>NZ_JBHMIS010000024.1:0-75061 GCF_048060415.1 Micromonospora sp. LOL_024 | reverse complement strand
CTCATCTGGCTACGCGCGAAACCGGACCGCCCCAAACCATGATCCAGGAGACACGGCCTAGTGTCCTGAGTCGTTAGTTCGGCCGCGATCAGCCTGCTCCACCTCGCCGGCATCACAACCATCGCTCCGCCAAAACAATCGGAACCCGCACCGATCCCTACAACTACTCGGAATCGGCTAGAACGGGCATACCACCACCTTGCGCACGCCCTACCCATAGGTCTTCGGCAATCGCGTCGGTGGGCACGGCCTCGCCGTGCCGTAGCGCGAGCAGCGCGATGATTGCCTGTTGCCTGCGGGAGCCCAGATCCACCTCCACCGGTCCGTGGATTGCGCGGATCGAGCGGAGTATCTGAATTGTCATCGGAGTCGGGGTCTGCTTCACATCGCTCCCGGTCGAGACCTCTGTAAGCATAGGGGAGACCCATCAGGGCGTAGAGTCATCGACCATTAACTATCGAAAAGTAAGCTCCCTATTTGAGCATCAAATTTCCACCGCCGGGGTGTACGGCATGCTGGTATCGATGCACATCACGTTCGGCCGCCGACCCGGGCCCCGAGTCGGCCGCGGTACCGGCCGGCGTGCACGCCTGAGACGGGGGAGTGAGATGGACGACACCGCCGTCGTGGCGGGCATGGCCTGCCGCTACCCCGACGCACCGACACCCAGCAGGTTGTGGGACAGCGTGCTCGCCCGACGGCGCGCCTTCCGCCCGATCCCGCCGCAAGCGGCGATCGGCCACAAGCATGGGTGAGATCACGGCGCTGAGCTGGGCCGGTGCGCTGTCCGAGCAGGATGCCGTCGCGCTGGTGCGGGCACGCGGCGCGACCATGAGCGCCTGCCCGGTCCCGGGCGGGATGGCCGGTGTCGGCGCGGCGGTCGCGGCCGGACTGCCCGCCACCCGGTTGGCGGTCTCCCACGCGTTTCACTCGCCGCTCATGCGCGACGCCGTGGACCCCCTCCGGCGACACCTGTCCGCGTTCGCGTGGGCCCGGCCACGACGCACGGTGTGCTCCGCCGTGACCGGCGACTGGCTGCCCGACGACTTCGACCCGGTGGACCTTGACCCGCAACTAACCGAGCCGGTTCGCTTCCGTGCGGCGTTGCGCTCGCTGCTGGAGCGTGTTGACCTGCTCGTCGAGGTGGGCCCGGGCGCGGTCTTGACCGGACTGGCCGCCGACACGGCCGCCGCGCTGGGCCGGGCCGCCCCGGTGACGCCACCCGCGCTGGCCACCGCCACCATTGCCGAGTTCGTCGCGATGCTGGGCAGACTCCCGGAGGCGGGCGACGCCGCGGACGATCCGGTGACTGGCGTCGCCTCCTGGGTGCGGGCCTTCACCGACCGGTTTGTGCACGCCCCGGCGCCGGCAGCGCGCCACGGTACCAGGCGACGCTGGGCGATCGTCGGTGATCTTGCCGCCCATCCGCTCGCGGCTGCGCTGAAGGAGTCGTTCCCGGCGGCCGGATCCGGCGCGCCCGACAATTGGCTGCTGGTGCTGCCACCTGGCCCGGACGTGCCAGTCATGGAGGGGTTGGCGCGGCCGTCGCCCGCCACCTCACGCCGTTGTCTGGTTCGGCAGCGAATCGGGGAGCTGGTCACCAGGCGCCGGCTGCGTAGTCCTTCAGGAAGCAGCCGTACAGGTCTTCGCCCTGTTCGCCGCGGACGATCGGATCGTAGACCCGGGCCGCGCCGTCGACCAGGTCCAGCGGGGCGTGGAAACCGGCGTCCGCCAGCCGCATCTTCGTCGGGTGGGGCCGTTCGTCAGTGATCCAGCCGGTGTCGACGCTGGTCATCAGGATGCCGTCGGTCAGCATCTCCTCGGCGCTGGTGCGGGTCAGCATGTTCAGCGCGGCCTTGGCCATGTTGGTGTGCGGGTGCCCCGGCCCCTTGAAGCCGCGGGCGAACTGGCCTTCCATCGCCGACACGTTCACCACGTACTTGCGGCGGGCGGTTGCTGCTGCCATCGCCGGTCGTAGCCGGCTGACCAGCACGAAGGGCGCGGTCACGTTGCACAGCTGCACCTCTAGCAGTTCGACCGGGTCCACCTCGTGCACCCGCTGCACCCAACTGTTGACGGGGTCGAGGTCCGGCACCAGACCACCGGCGTCGATGGCGGTTGCTGCCGCGATTCGCTCGGGCGAGGCGGAGCCGCTGGTCAGCGCGAGCGCGGTGAGGGCTTGTGGGGTGATCGCCGGCTGCGCCCCGGCGGTCAGGCGGCCCGCCGGGTCGCTCCGGCCGGCCGGTTTGGCGAACGTGATCATCTCTGGCAGCGGGCCGTCAGGCAGGGCCGCGGCCTCCGCGGCGACGAGTTGCGCGTAGGCCCCGGGAGTACGGCGGACGGTCTGCGCCGCGTTGTTGATCAGGATGTCGAGTGGCCCCTGGCCGCTGACCGAGTCGGCGAGAGCGATCACCTGGGCGGGGTCGCGCAGGTCGATCCCGACGATCCGCAGGCGGTGCAGCCAATCCGCACTGTCGGGCATCGCGGCGAACCGGCGGACCGCGTCGTGTGGAAACCGCGTGGTCACCGTGGTGTGCGCGCCGTCGCGCAGCAGCCGCAGCGCGATGTACATGCCGATCTTCGCCCGGCCGCCGGTGAGCAGCGCGCGCCGGCCGGTCAGGTCGGTGCGGGCGTCGCGGCGCTCCCGGTTGAGCGCGGCGCAGGGCGGGCAGAGCTGGTGGTAGAAGGCGTCCACCTCACGGTATCGCTGCTTGCAGACGTAGCAGCCGCGCGGATTGTGCAGGACGCCGGCAGTGGTACCGGGGGTGGGGGAGGCGAGCGGGATGCCCTGCGTCTCGTCATCGATCCGACCCGGGGCGCCGGTGGCGGTGGCCGCCGTCACCGCGCGGTCGGCCGCCGCGATGGCGTCCCGGCGTTCCTCACGCCGCCGCTGCTTGATCATCTTGTAGAGCCTCGCGGTGGCCCGTTGCACCCGCACCACGTCGGGGTGATCGGCAGGCAGGTCCTCCAACGCCTCGAACACGCTGAGACAGGTCTCCAGCCGGTCCTGGTCAATGCCGTGCTGACTGTTTTCGGTCATGTTGTCCGCCGCCATGCCGCTGCTGTCTCTTCCGTTCCTTGCGCCGGACTCCCGGCCCGCCCCATGTCCGACCAGGAACTGTACGCCCGCCGTGCGGGATCTGGACCTCCAGACTTCGGGTTGGTCCGGCCGGCCCGACCCGCTGTGGTGCAAGTGACTTGCTCTGCACACCCGGGAGTGCGTTCGGGCTGGACCGGTCGTGCCGCCGGCTTCGGCAGGCCGCTCACGGTGGGGGTGGCCGCCGAGCTGGTCGTCGTCGCGGCGGTGGCCCGGGCAGGCGGGCAGCTCACCGCGGCGGGGCGCGCGTGCCGGGCGGCGGGTTGACCGGGTCGACCGACCCGGGGCCCGGGCGCGGCTACGCTGGACCGTGTGCGGCTGGTCATCATGGCGGACACCCACCTGCCGAAACGTGCCCGTGACCTGCCGTCCGGACTGTGGGCCGCCGTCGACGCCGCCGACCTCGTCATCCACGCCGGCGACTGGGTCAGCGTGTCGTTGCTCGACGAGTTGCAGCGGCGCAGCGCCCGGCTGCTCGGCGTGTACGGCAACAACGACGGGCCCGACCTGCGTGCCCGGCTGCCGGAGATCGCCCGGTCGGATGTCGACGGACTGCGGATCGCGGTGGTGCACGAGACCGGCCCGGCTGGCGGCCGGGAGCGGCGGTGCGCGACCCGGTTCCCCGGCTGCGACCTGCTCGTCTTCGGCCACTCCCACATTCCGTGGGACAGCGAGGCGCCGGGCGGGCTGCGGCTGCTCAATCCCGGCTCGCCGACCGATCGGCGCCGTCAGCCGTACGCGACGTACCTCACCACCCAACTGGCCGGCGGTCGGCTCGACGCCGTCACTCTGCACGAGGTGCCGCGATAGCGACGACCGGGCGGTCGCGGGCCGGCATAGGCTGAGGAGCATGCCGAGAGCAATCTGGAACGACCTGGTCATCGCCGAGAGCCCGGACACCGTCGTGGTCGAGGGGAACCACTACTTCCCCCGCGCGGCGCTCCGCGACGACCTGCTGCGGGACTCCGACACCCACACGTTCTGCCCGTGGAAGGGCACCGCGTCGTACTACACGCTGGAGCACGACGGGACGACCAGCGCGGACGCGGTCTGGTACTACCCGGAGCCGCTGGGCGGGGCCGAGATGGTCCGCGACCGGGTCGCTTTCTGGAAGGACGTCAAGGTCGTCGGGCAGGACTGACGCCGCTGGTGCAGTGGAGCCGGCTTGCCCTTGACGGTGTTCTCCCGCCCGGTGGTCAGGCCACGAGCAGGCGGAGGCCGAGCTCGGCACAGTCGAGGGCGACGAGTTCGCCGTTGCGCTCGGCCCACCGGCCCGAGGAGAGGTCTTCGTGGAGTGTGTCCACCGCCCGCTGCTCTGCCTCCGGCCCGACTCTGGTCCATACCGACACGGCGCGGCGGACCGTTTCGTCCAGGTACGCCTCGGGGCGGCGCCAGTGCGCCTCGAAGAAGCCGTCAGTGCAGTCCCATGGGATGGGTACCGGTTCCGCACGTCCTCCGATCGCCCGTGCCAGGTCGGCCAGGGACGGCCAGCCGACGAGGAGGTCTGCGAATTCGGGCAGGTAGTCGCGGGTGAGCCAGAACCGCTGGCGCCAGGCGGTGTCGTCGGCGTCGTAGGTGAACACCACCACGCGGCGGGCCACCCGCCGCATCTCACGCAGCCCGGCAATCGGGTCCGGCCAGTGATGGACGGTGCTTACCGCCATCGCGGCGTCGAAGGACTGGTCCTCGAACGGCAGGCTCTCCGCAGCGGCGGCCACGCACGGTGCCGCGCCCACCGGACGCTGCGCCCGCATGACCGCCGATGGTTCCACCGCCGTGACGACGCGGTCGGGGGGTTCGTAGGAGCCGGTGCCAGCCCCGACGTTCAGCACCGTTCGCGCGTCCCCCAGCGCAGCCCAGATGCGTGCGGCTACCCGCGGCTCGGTGCGTCGCGTCGCCGGGTAGGCGGACCCGATGGCGTCGTACAACTGCGCCCCGAACACTTTCAGTTGTTCCTCCGGTGTCGTCCCGATCCCCATCGCTCCGCGCCTCCAACCCCATGTGGCATGTTGCCACGTGCCACGTGAGGAACAAGCGCGGAGGCACCATCTGCGCGGCCCCTCAGTCGAGACAGAACTCGTTGCCCTCGATGTCCTGCATCACGATGCACGACTCGTTGGCGCTGTCGGCGGCCAGCAGCCGCACATGAACCGCGCCGAGTGCGACCAGTCGCGCGGATTCGGCCTCAAGTACGGCCAGGCGCTCTGCACCCACGAGCCCGATGCCGACCCGTACGTCGAGGTGCAGCCGGTTCTTGGCGACCTTCCCCTCGGGAACGCGCTGGAAGAACAGTCGTGGACCCACGCCTGAGGGATCGACGCAGGCGAACCTCGAACCCTGATACTCAGGTGGCAGCGCGCGATCGAAGTCGCCCCAGGAAGCAAACCCCTCCGGAGGCTGTGGCACGACGTATCCCAACACCTCGCACCAGAAGCGAGCGAGGCGCTCAGGTTCCGTGCAGTCGAAGGTGACCTGGATCTCCTTGACCGATGCCATCGGTCAACCATAGAAGGCAGGCTCTCTTTATACCAGCGCCACCGAAACGCTGCCGCGGGCGGCCACACATCGACGTCAGCGGACGCACTCCCAGCAGGTCGCACGCCCAGGGGCAAGGGTCGCCGGTGCCCCGACCGGCGCGTGACATGATGGCGCCATGGGGAAACAGCAGGATGTCGACGGGTCCAACGGTCACTCCGGGCCAGATGCCGCCACGGACGGTGTGGCCGGTGACGGCGTCGATGCGCGGCTCGCTCTCGCGCAGGACCCCACGACGTCACATCTGCCCCTGATCGACCTGGCGTCCGATCCGTCGGCGGTGGTCCGGAAGGCGGTCGCGACCCGCATCGACGCGCCCGCTCAGGCGCTCCGACCGCTCACCCGGGACCGTGACCGTGACGTCCGGGAGGCCGTGGCGAGGAACTCCTCGACCTCGATCGCCAATCTCCGGCTACTCGTCACCGACGCCGACCGGTGGGTCCGCTGGGCGGTCGCCGGAAACCCGGCCTGCGACGAGTCGATCCGCCGGGTGATGGCGGAGGCTCCTGACAAGGAGCTTCGCGGTCTCCTCGCGGAGACCCGCGAACTGGAGCCCGAGTTGGCGGCGCGGCTGGTCGGCGACGTCTCACCCGAGGTGCGGGAACGGCTGGCCACCCACACCCACGACCCCGATGTGATCACCGCCATGATGACCGATCGCACCGCGCGCGTACGTAAGGGGCTCGCCCGCAATCCGCGGACCACTGCCGCCCAGCGCAGCGCGCTCGCCCAGGACCCGGTGGTGGATGTCCGCGTGGCGCTGGTGCTCGCGGTCGAGTTGGCCGAGACGGACCTGCGACGTCTGGTCGACGACCGGTCGGTGCAGGTGCGGATGGCGGTGGCGAGGTCGGAGGTCGTACCGCCGCACATCCGGCAGGCGCTCTGTGATGATCCTGACGAGATGGTGGCCGGTGCGGCTCGGGACTTCCGCCCGGGGGCGGGATCTGCCTCGGTGGTCCGGGCTCCGCGCGTCGGTCACCGGGCCTCCGGTACGAGGCCGGGTCGCCCGGGCGACGCCCGGCGCTGACCCCGCACTAGCTCAGGCCGAGTGCCGACGCACTGAAGAGCGCGGCGAGCCAGCCCCACCCGGGGATGATGAGGCGCGTTGGATGAGGCCGAGGTGCGGTGACACCTCCTCCCGGGCCCTCCGATGCCGGCCGCTTCTGACGATCCTCATGGTGCTGGGCGGGCGGCCCGATCTGCCGCCGCCTGGCCCTGGGCATCGTCGCGGGCTCGACGGCGATCGGGGTCACCGCCGAAACGGCCCGGATTACCGACCGCGCCGGCCACCTGCCCTCGCCCGGGGAGGGCAGGCACACCGACGCGGGCGGTCACAGCGGCGGCTTCTCCGTCCACGTCTGACCGGTCGAGCCCGTAGGTCTTGCGTTGCAGCACCGAACGTGCCGCGTGCAGTAGGGCGGTGAGCAGCGGATTGTCGGTATCGGGAAGCCACGCCAGGGCGGCGGTGGAGAGCGGGAGATCGATGACGTCGACGTAGGCGACGCCACGGCGGGAGTAGTCCTCGCGGGCCTCGGCAGGTAGGAAGGCGATGGCCTGGCCACGGGCGACGGCCGACAGGAGCGCGTCCATGTCACCGGCCACCGGTCCGTAGCGGACAGGGCTGCCATCGGGGCGTGGGTTGACCGTCCAGAAATCCCACCAGGCGCGTAGCTCGGGGATCGGAACGTCGACCACCAGGTGGTCGGACAGGTCGGCCAGGGTCAGCGGCGCTCGGTTCACCAGCGGATCCTCAGCGGGGAGGCAGGCGATGCGCCGCTCACTTGACAGGTGGAGGCCTCGAAATCCGGCCGGCAGCGGTGGGCGGAGGAACGCGGCGTCGATCTCGCCGCGGGGCAGCGCGTAGACCTGCTCGACCAGGTTGACCGAACGGATCTCGACGTCAATCCCGGGATGCCGGGCAGACAGTTCGGCCAGAATATCGATGACGTAGGGCATGAACGCCTCGCCACCGATGGCGCCGACCCGGAGGCAGCCGTGCAGTCGCCGCGCGTGAACATTGGCGACTGCCTGTAAGTCGGCCATCGCGGCGACCAGGCGGCGGGCTTCGGGTACCAGCGCACGCCCCGCCTCGGTGAGGTCGATCTGACGGGAGGAACGCTGTACGAGGTCGACTCCCAAGCGCTCCTCCAGCGCCCGGATCTGCTGACTGAGTGTTGGCTGCGCCAGAAAGGCGCGCCGGGCGGCCCGCCCGAAGTGAAGCTCTTCTGCAAGGAGGAGGAAGAGGCGCATCTGACGCAGGCTTGGCTCCAGACGTCGCCGCTCAGGAACGTGTCGAACCATAGCCAAAAGACTATCAAATGAGTGCATAAGCAAATCGCACAATCGTTGATCCCCTTGGGTGCCGCGCGTCAGGATTGGGCTACGGGTGATCACCTGGCGACCGCCGGCTGGTCGTCGTCCAGGATTTCCGCACCTCAAGGACATCCGAGCGTGTGACACGGGTCTTTGTCGATCGGGGGATCGCCGCCCAGTTGGGAAGGGCGGGGTTATACGCAAGGGCGGTCACACGCCGTACATGACCTGTTGGTTAGTGTCCTGCGACGCGGTGAGGGGAATAAATCGTGTATTTTCCTGCTCAAGCGGCACGCCCGTCCTGCCGCGCACCCCCGGTCACCAACAGGCGGTCGGGCCAGCGCCAGCCGTTCGAACCGCTGGGCGGCGCTGGCCTGGGCGAGTGCCAACTGGCCACAGGCTGTCGCGGCAGAAAGACCCGCCAGCGCCATCAGCGTTGGGTGGATCTGGTACGCGCCGGCTTCCGGGCGGTGAGTACGCGACCCGCGCCGAGCTGCCTCCACCGAAGGCGTTCGAGCCGCGAGACGCTACCCGGCGTGATCAACGATCGTGTCGTGGGAAGGCACACCGTGAAACGGGCGCCGCGCTCCGGGTGACCCTCGGCCTCAATCGTGCCGTGGTGGCTGGTGACCACCTCCCGCAGCAGGGCGAGCCCCAGTCCGAAGCGGCGGTCCCCGGAGCCCTTGCCGCGGTGGAACCGGTCGAAGATTCGCTCCGCGTCCGCTTGGTCGAAGCCTTCCCCGGTGTCTGCTATCAGAAGCTCGGCGCAATTGTCCATGGTACGTAGGTTCACGTCGATCCGGCCTCCCGCGGGAGTATGGGTCAGCGCGTTCGCGAGCAACTCGCCGACGACCCGGCGCAGCGCCGACTCCACGCCCGGCACCGGCACCGGGCCACCAGGGGTGTCCACCGTCAGGCTGACCTGGCGCTCGGCGGCGCGTTCAGCCTCGGCGGCGACCGTCGTCGCGATCAACGTGGTGAGATCGACCGGAGGGTTCGGCGGCCGGCCGGCGGGAGCGGCGGCAAGCTGGGCCGAGAGCAGCAGGTCGTCCACGATCTCGCCGAGCCTGCGGGTGGTGCCGATGAGTCGTTCCAGCTCGTCCAGGTCCGTGGCCGTGCCGAAGGTTCGCGCCCGCCGCGCAATCAACTGGGCCCGGGTGTGTACCTGGGCGATCGGGGTTTGCAGTTCGTGGCTGGCGTCCGCGACGAAGCGGCGCTGCCGGGTCAGTGCCTCGGCGAGTGGCGCGACGGCCCGGCGGCCGACCAGCACACCCGTCAGCATTGCGGCGAGCAGCCCGACGGCCGCCGCGAGGCTGAACGCGAGCAGGAGGTGCCGGCGGTCGGAGAGCTGGAAACGCGCGTCGAACACGGCTTGGATCACGTGTGCGTCGCGGGCCTCGGTGCGCACGTGGTAGATCGTTCCGTTACGCGCGACCGTGGTGATCTGGGTGGCCCGGGTGGCTGCCACAGCGTCCAGCGCATCGCCCAACGGGAAGCCGGGAGGTGGCGGATTGGTGCCGGTGTCCACGGTGGTGCCGTCGTACTGGAAGATCCAACTGCAGGCTGGTGGGCCGGCGATCGTGCCGTGTCTCGTGCCCCACTCCAGCTCACGTTGAATCTGCGCCTCCTGGCTGCGGATCAGGGCCGCGTACGAGATGCTGCCGGCCAGCAGCAGCAGGGCACCGATTGTCACGCCGACGAGCAGGCCGATCCGGATCCGGGTGCGTCGGACGATCGCCTGTTCGGCCAACTCCATCAGAGCGTACCGAGGCGGTAGCCGAACCCGTGCACGGTGCGTACCACCGCGCGGCCGAGCTTGCGTCGAAGGTGGTAGACGTAGGTGTCCACGATCGATGCCGCGGCGGTCTCTTCGAAGACCCTGCGACGCAGCGCCGCCCGCGAGTGTACGACGTTCGGTCGGGTGGCCAGTACCTGCAGTAGTTCGAACTCGCGGGTGGACAACGCCACCCGGGTGCCGTCGGCCAGTATCGCGTCGCGTGGCGCCAGGTCGAGTAGCCCGGCGCCGATGCGGAGCATGTGGGTTGACTCGGGCGTGCGCCGGCACAGCGCCCGTATCCGGGCGCTCAGCTCGTCGAGGTCGAAGGGTTTGACCAGATAGTCGTCCGCGCCCGCGTCCAGTCCGGCAATCCGATCGTCGACCGTGCCGAGCGCGGTCAGCATCAGTGTGCGGGCCGGGATCGCCCGGGAGCGCAGCCGGGTGACCAGGTCGAGTCCGTCGAGCGCCGGCAACAGACGGTCGATCACCATCACGTCGTAGGTCCGGGTCAGTCCTAGATGGAGACCGCGCTGCCCGTCGGAAGCCCGGTCGACGACGTAGCCCTCGTGGGCCAACGTCTCGGTGAGTAACTCCGTCAGGTCCTCGTCATCCTCGACCAGCAGCAGCCGGTTCGATTCTCTGCCGTGCATGCGTCAACGATCGCATAGGTCAGGGTCGATGAGAGTGGTGATAGTTGTCTCTTCAGATGCTTGACCTCGCCAGGGCCGGCGTGTATGGAGTGCCGGTCGATCGAACCTCCCGGCGCTCGATCCAGCTCAGCAACGGTGTCGTCATCAGCGTGGTGACCAGCGCGACCAGCACCAGCACGGTGAACAGGGACGGGTTCACGATGCCTGCCTCCAGCCCGACGTTGAGCGCGACGAGTTGCATCAGGCCGCGGGCGTTCATCAGCGCGCCGACCCGCAGCGCGACCCCCTGGGGTTCACCTCGGAGTCTGGCCGCGCCCCAGCACGCACCGAACTTGCCGACGATCGCCGCCGCCACGCAGGCCAGCGCGAAGAGCAGCACCGGCATCGTGCCGAGCAGCCCGAACTCCGTGCGCAGGCCCGAGTAGGTGAAGAACAACGGCAGAGAGACCGTCGCGGCCAACGGGGTGAGAGTGTCCACCACTTTTTCGGTTGTCGGTCCGGGGCATGACCACGCCGATCGCGAACGCACCGAAAACCGCATACAGCCCTATCTCGTCGGTGTACCAGGCGACCAGGAAGAGCAGCACGACCGTTCCGAGTAGCCGGGCGCGGTCGTTGAGGCCACGGCCGGTCATCAGCGCGGCTGTCTACCGCGCCCGCCGAGCCAGAGCAGCAGTCCGAAGAGGACCGCGCCGCCGAGGGTGACGATCGCGGGGCCGACCCGGCCGGAGGCGAAGGCCAGGACGGCGGCGAGCCCGATCCAGGCGACCACGTCGTCGATCGCACCACTGGCAAGGGAGAGGGTGCCGTGCCGGGTGCCGGCGTGGCCGCGTTCGGTGATGATCCGGGCCAGCATCGGGAACGCGGTGATGGCCAGAGCGACTCCGACGAACGCGGCCGACACCCGGGCGGCATCCCGTCGGCCCTGATCGACACGGAGCCGGAGGTCACCAGGACCAGCAGTGCACCCAACAGGAACGGCGCGGCGACCCCGGCCAGAGAGATCACGCCGGCAGTGCCGGCCATTGCGGCGACGCGGTGCGTGCTGAACGCGTATCCGGCCTGGAACATGAACAGCACCAGGCCGACCTGGCCCACGACACAGAGGACCGGCAGCAGGGGGGGCCGGGAACAGGGCGTGCTGCACATCCGGGAGCAGGAGCCCGAGCAGCGATGGTCCGAGCAGCACGCCGGCGAGCATCTCGCTGACCACCGCGGGGCTGGCCCGCCCTGCCGAGCAACCACGCCACCCCTCTGCAGAAGACCAGGATCACCGCGACCGCGATGAAGAACCGTGGCGCCAGCTCCGTCGGGGTCATCGGGCAGTCTCCTCGAAGTAGTTCGTGCACAACCGCTTCCGCCGGGCGTCGACGACCATCCAGGTGCCGAACCCCAACTGCCGGACACTGCGGCCCACGTCGGCCCACCGGTCCCGCAGTCGCATCGCACCCAGCCGTAGCCGCCCCGGGCCGGTGATCCCGGCCGGCGTCAGGTACGCCGGACCTCGGCTGGGCAGCGACCGGGTGTGTGCGGCCGAGGAGTCCAGGGCATACCGGCGTAGCACCTCGCGGGTCGAGGCGCGCATCATCACCGGCGCGACACCACGGGCCGGGCAGGCCCGATTCGCGGTGACACCGAATGGGATGAAGTGCGCGTCGCCGCGCGTGAGCGCCAGCCACCGGGCCGGAACGAACCGGTCGTCGCCCGCTGCGCCGCTGCGGTGGAACGCCAGATAGTTGAAGAGCAACACCGACCCGGCGGGGAGTGACACCCCGGTGGGCAACGTGATCGGCGCCGAGGTGATCCGGTGCGCGACACCGAAGAGCGGATGCACCCGTAGCGTCTCGTCGATCACCCGGTCCAGCGCGTCGTCATCGTCGAGGTCGGGCCGTAGGTGGGGGTGGGTGGCAAGGGCCAGCAGCACGTGTGTCATCGCCTCGGCCATCTGCACGACAGCCGTGCTGAAAAAGGCGCCCTGCAGGTACCACGCCGTTTCCTCGGTGGTGAACGGTGGCGGCAGCGTCACCGGACAGGTCCCCACCCCGATCCGGTGGCGCAGATAGGCGGTCAACCGGTCGCGCCGATCCATGTGCCGCAGGCCGGTGCACTTGAGCCCGGAGACCACGTCGTCCGCGTTGGCGACGATCAACTCGCGCGCGGCTGGTGGACACGCCTCGTCGAAGACCAACTCGTAGTAGACCTCGGCCCACACCGGCATCATCAGGTCCCGCAGCCGGACGTGGCTGATCTGGTCCGTCGGCAACCCGTCGAGCACCCGGCTGGTGGCGGCGGTCGCCAGTTCGTCCGAGCGCTCCCGCCGTACCGCGAGTACCCGCCTGGTGGTGGCAGCGACCGTCCGGTAGCGCTCACCGGGCTCCAGATGTTCCTGGTGCATGTGTGGGCCGGGCGCCAACCAGTACCAGAACAGGTCCGACAATCCGGCGCCCCGGCTGCGTCCGTCGGCCGCCGGATCCGAGTACACCCGCTCGAAGTGCTCGACGCCGACGGTCGGTCCCGGCACCGGAACGCCTTCGACGCCGTTGACCCTGGCAAAGACCCACTCCCGGAGCCGGACCACCGTCGGGGGCAGCCAGTGCGGGACGGTCCAGGCCGCACCTAACACCACGGGGGCGATCAGGGCGGCCAGAGCGCTCATCCGCGTGCCACCGTGGCGACGAGGTCGCAGCTCAGGTCACCCGGCCCGGTGGCGCCGGCCAGCGCCAGTGCCTGGTCGAGGTCGGCGCGCAGCAGGTCGAGCACGTGCCGCACCCCGGCGGTGCCGCCCACCGCGAGCCCCCAGATCACCGGACGCCCGACCAGCACCGCGGTCGCGCCGAGGGCCAGCGCCACCAGTACGTCCGTCCCTCGGCGGATGCCGCCGTCGACCAACACCGGCAGCCGCCCCTCGACTGCCTCGACGACTGCGGGCAACGCGTCCAGGGTGGCGACCACTCCGTCGAGTTGTCGACCCCCGTGGTTGGAGACCAGCACGCCGTCGACGCCGTGTTCGACGGCCAGCCGGGCGTCGGCGGGGTGCAGCACCCCCTTGAGCAGGATCGGCAGCGTCGTGAGTCCGCGCAGCCAGGAGATCCGCTTCCAGTCCAGCCCGGCGTCCATCTCGATGTCGCGGACCCGGCCGCTCGCGTCGCGCATGTTCTCGCAGACCAGTCCGGGCGGCAGATCGACGAACCGGTGACGCAGGTCGCGTTCCCGGCGGCCGAACACGGGCGAGTCGACCGTGACGACCAGGGCACCGCAGCCGGCGGCCTCCGCCCGCCGCACCACAGCCGAGGTGAACCCGAGGTCCGACTGCGGGTAGAGCTGGAACCAGAGCTGCCCGCCGATGGCGGTGATCTCCTCGACCGGCCGGGTGGCGGCCATGCTGATCACCATGACCGTGCCGGCGTCGGCGGCGGCCCGCGCGGTGGCGACCTCACCCTCGGGATGGGCCAGCCGGTGGAACGCGGTCGGTGCGATCAGCACCGGCATCGAGATCCGGCTGCCGAGAACCGAGATCCGCAGATCGCGCTCGCGGACACCGCGCAGGATCCGGGGCAGGACGCGACGGCGGGTGAACGCATCCTCGTTGGCCCGGACGGTACGTTCGTCGCCGGCCCCGCCCGCGAAGAAGTCCCAGTGCACCGGGTTCAGGCGCAGCCGCGCGCCGGCGGCCACGTCAGCCAGGTTCAGCTCCGCACCGTCCGGCGCGAGCATCTTAACCATCGACGCTGCTCAGGCAGCGGTCGAGGAACGCGGCCAGCGGCGCGACGTGGACCTCCGGCCGATCCCATCGGTTCTCCAGGTTCTCCGCCAGGTGGTGGGTGGCGACGACCTGCCCCCCACGGAGGTGGCGGACGACCGGGTGCAGGTAGGCGGCGTCGTGGGCCTGGCCGACGACATCCTGCGCCACTCGGCTGACCGTGACGTCGAACGGATCCACCTGGTCGTGCTCGGGGCCGTACTCGAGGGTGACGACGAAGGCGTCCGCGTAGTCATGGTCGGCCGTGCGGAGGCCGGTGTGCGCGAAGTACTCGACCGGCACCTCGTCGTGGTAGCGCGCGTCGGGCCCGGCCACGGTGACCACGTCACCGAGGACGCCGAACTGCTGCCACAGGGCGGAGGTGCGGTTGACCCGCGCGACGACGGCGTCGGCGATCGACTCCGGCGTGGCGTCGAGCTTTTCCGACGGCCACGGCGTGTCCCCGTACCGCCGCTCCAGAATCTTGTGCAGCGCGCGGACGCCGTAACGGAATCCGTGGATGAAACCGCTGGTCGAGCGCTTGAAGTCGCGCTCCTGGGAGAGCGTGCCGGCAAAGTACAGGTCGGCGACGTTGACCGATTCCCACGCCGACGTCTGGGCCGGAAAGCGGTCCTTGATCGTGAGTGCCGGACGGCAGGTGTCGTCGAACATCGACGGGTCGAAGGCGAAACCGGTGCAGGCGAGCACCCGGTCGTACCAGAGCTCCTTGGTCGCCTCGTCCGCCCGGGAGAACGAAAAGGTCACCTTGAAGCCGGTGCCGTCGCGCTCGATGCGCCTGATGTTGCCGTCCAGGATCGCGTTCGCCGACTTCAGCTGGTACGTGTCGAGGAAGTTGTTGTTCACCGCCCGCAGGTGCCCCACGTAGTGGGTGCGCCAGGCCATCCGGACCGAACTCGGCCCGGCGAGGTGGATCAGAGTGGTGGTCTCCATCAGGTTGTCCGCGGTCTCGAACGCGGAGTTGCCCTTGCCGATGATCAGCACCTTCTGGTCGAGGTAGTCACGCGGATCGACGGACATGTCCGCGTACTGCTCCGCGAGTTCGAGGCCCGGGATCTGCGGCGCGTACGGCCTGGCGACACCGGTGGCGACGATGAGCCGTCGCGCCCGGAAGGTCTCACCGGCCCGGACCTCGAAGATCCCGTCCACCTTGCCGACCGACGTTACCCGGGAGCCGTACCGAACCTTCACCCCCGTCTTCGCGGCGAAGTCCGCCAGATAGCGGACCATCACATCGGCGTCCGGAAAATACCGTTGCGTGTACCTGGTGAACCGCAACGCCGGATCGTCGCTGAGCAACGAGTTCCAGTCCAGCCGCAGGTTTGTCTCGGGGTCGTCGGAGCCGGTGTGCGGCTTGTTGATGGAAATCAGTTGCCGGTGGCGAGGAAAGGTGGCGAAGAAGGCGCCCGGCATCGCCGCGCCCTCCAGCACCAGGTAGTCGCGTTTGCCGTCGGCCTCGAACAGGGCGGCCAGTTGCAGGCCGGCCGGACCGGCCCCGATGATCAGGTAGTCAAGCGTCACAGCGGCCACCTTCAGATTGAAGTCGGAGAGGTTGCGAGCTTTTCGACGACATCGGCAGCACGGCGTACGTCGTCCGCCAGCGGCCGGTCCGGGTCGACCGGAGCAACGGCCGCCGCCAGCGCCGCGAGCACCTCGACGCATGCGGGTGCGGTCGGCGTCCGCGCGCCGACGTGCGCGGCCTGGCGTAGCCCAACCGCGAGCGACCCGACGATGAGGCGCAGCAGCCGGGCCTGGTCCAGCGCCCGCAGCGCGGCCTGGGTGCCGAGCGGGATGACGTCCTGGTTGTGCAGGTTGGTCGGCAGGCTCTGCATGCTCGCCGGCATGGCGTCCCGGCGGATCTCGGCGATCAGGGCGGTCGAGGCCAGCTGCACGCCCTGCAACCCGTGCTGCTGCCCCGGGCCGGCGGCCAGCATCGGTGGCAGGCCGCCGTTGCGGTTCGGGTCCACGAGCAGGTCGAGTTGACGCTCGGCGAGGTTGCCGACCTGCGCCACGACCATCGACAGCAGGTCGGCGGCGAACGCGGCCGGCTGCCCGAAGAAGTTGCCGCCGTGCACGACGAGATCCTCGTCGGGAAAGAACAGCGGATTGTCACTGACGCTGCCGAGGTCGGCGGTGACGACGGCATCGACGTAGCGCAGGGCGTCCTCGGCCGCGCCGAGCAGTTGCGGGGAGCACCGGATGCTGTACGGCTCCTGCAGTGGACGCTTGCCGGACGAGACCAGCCCGGCGCTGACCCGCCGCATGCGCTCGCCCACGTCGGTCGCGCCCGGGTGAGCGTACGCGCGCAGCAGCCGGGCATCGAGAAACTGCGGGTCGCACCCGAGCAGATCGGCGAGCAGGCAGGTGAGCACCTGGACCGCCCGGTGCGACGCGCGGGTGGCCGACAGCGCTAGCGCGGTCGCCGCAGTGGTCAGCGACACGCCGTTGACCAGGGCAAGGGCGTCCCGGCCGTCCAACGGCAGCGGTTCGAGACCGGCGCGTTCCAGCGCCTCGGCCGCGGGCAGCCGGACACCCTCCAGATAGGCGTACCCCCGGCCCCGCAAGGCCTGGGCCGCCGCGCCCAGTGGGATCAGGTCACCGCTGGCCCCGACCGAACCCAGCCGGGGCATCGCCGGAACGAACGTGGTCGCGAGCATCGCCGCGAGAGCGTCGATGACGTGTGGGGACACCCCCGACGCGCCACGGGCCAGCGACCAGGCCCGGATCAGCATGGTCGCGCGAACGACCTCCGGAGCGAGGTCCGGGCCTTGGCCCGCACCCAGGTGAGCGAGGGTGTTGTCGGCCTGGTCGCGCAGGTCGGCCCGGCCCGCGTACCCCACGAGGGCACCGAAGCCGGTGGTGCTTCCGTACACCGCACGGTCGTCGCCGAGCACCTCGGACAGGAAGATGCGTCCGGTCGTGACCCGATCGCGGACCTCCGTACCGACCACGACCGTGATCGGGTCGAGGGCGGCAATCAGGTCGGCGATCCGCAGTGGTACCGCGAGGTCTACCTCTGTCGTCATGCGATGGCACCCTAGAACCGGATTCTCAAAACGCTTTGAGATCGGGCCGATACGTTGCGCTGCATGACGCACGACTGCCTGATCAATGTGGCCGGACCGGCCGGGCGCCAACTCTTTGCTCTGCTGGAGCGCGTCGGCCGCGACTATTCCGATGCCGGCTGAGGTGTGGCCGCAGGCCGTTCTGGACCTGCTCGCCACGGGCGGTGACCGGCCGGTCTTCGAGGATGGCGACCGGGTGGTCACGGCTGCCGACATGTCCGGGCTGGTCCGCCGCATCGCCACCGGGATGCGCGCCGGCGGGGCCGGGCCCGGCGTCGGGGTGGCGTTGCGGCTCGGCACCACCCCGGAGGCGTTCGCGGCGATCATCGCGGCGTACGCCGTCGGTGCCCGGGTCTCCGGGATCCGCCCCGACCTGGCCCCGGCGCAACTCGCCCACCTGCTCGGCAGCGACAACGCACTGCTGGTCGACGACGCCCGTCTCGCCGAGCTGGCGGGCACACCCGACGACGGAGCGACGTTGGTCGCCGCCGGGCGCCCGAACGATGTCGCCCGGATCACGTGGACCAGCGGCAGCACCGGCACCCCAAAGGGCTGCGCCCAGACCTACGCGGCGATGAGTGCGGCGTGGGCTCCGTACCCGGGCCGCTGGCCGCCGGCGATCGCCGACCTCGCCCCCCGGCTGCGGCGCTTCCTCGTCTTCGGTTCGCTGAGCAGCCAGGTGATGCTGGAGTACGGCATACTCACGTTGGCCGCGGGTGGCACCCTGGTCGCCGGCCAGCCCGCCGGCCTGGCCGGCATGATCACCCGGCATCGAGCGACCGCGAGTCTGGTCACCGTCGGTAAGTTGCACCAACTCGTCCAGGACCAGCGAACCCACCCGGCCGACCTGAGCAGTCTGCGGGCGCTCGTGGTGTCCGGCTCCCCGCTCACCCCGGGCCGGCTCGCCGAGGCGCTCGACGTGCTCGGCCCGGTGGTCTTCCACGGCTACGGCCAGACCGAGGCCGGCATGATCGCGATGGTGACGCCGGCCGAGATGGCGGCGGCCCCGGCCACGCTTGCCTCGGTCGGCCGGCCACCCGCAGTCGTCGAGGTGTCCATCCGGGACGCTGACGGCCGTGCCGCCACCGAGGGTGAGCTGTTCGTGCGGACACCGGCGCAGGCCGCCGCCTACTGGGCGGACCCGGCCGAGAGTGCCGCCGTCTTCGTCGACGGCTGGGTACGCACCCGCGACCTGGCCCGGTTGGACACCGACGGCTACCTGCACCTGCTCGGCCGGGTACGGGACATCGTCATCGTCAACGCCAACCTGGTGTACGCCGGCCCGATCGAACGAGTCCTCGTCGCCGATCCCGCCGTAGCCGAGGCATACGTCGTTGGCCGGCCCGATGACGTCACCGGAGAGGCGGTGCACGCCTATGTGGTTCCCGCGGCCGGTCACTCACCGGATGCCGGACGGCTGCGTGCTCTGGTGGCGGAGGCGCTGGGGCAGGCCGCGGCCCCGCAGACGATCCAGCACATCGATAGGGTCCCGGTGGGGCCGAGTGGCAAGCCGGACAAGCGCGCCCTGGCCCACGGCGGATGAGTACCTTCCTGTGTCGATGCATTGACGCAGCGTCATTCGCGTGGTGTGCTCGGCGGTGACGACAGTGACAACCGTGATCGTTAAACGAGGAGTAGCATGTCTCTCACCGTGCCGCCGGATCTGCTGCGGGCCGCCGAGTCCGGGCCGGTCGACGATGAGTCGTTCGTGGCCTGCGTCCGTGAGTCGCTGCCGTACGCCTGGCAGACCGTCAGTCGGGTCGCGTCGGACCTGGCCGGCTCCGACGCCGCCTTCGCCGACAACGAGATCCCGCCACCGAGTGAGGCCGAGCGGGGTCAGTTGCTGCGGGCCCTGGCCAGCGACGCGATCAGGGCCAGCCTGGAGCGGCACTTCGGCGTGAAGCTGGCCTTCCAGAACTGCCACCGGGTTGCGGCGTTCCGGCCCTCCGCAGTGGACTCCGAGACCTATCGCCGGTTCACCTCGGTGCGTGGGCAGCTGCTCAACCAGTCGCCCGAGCTGCGTGACTGCTGATCCGACCGAGGCTCGGCGGGCCGGGCGGGCGTAGGCGGGCACCCGTTTCTGTTCGCCGGGCAGCGACCGGCGGCGACCGCGCGTCGCGCGGACCTTGTCCAATAGATGACCTGTTCCTGCGCAATCGGCGGGTTCGACGGCAGGCGGGCGAAACGGTCCGTTACCATGCCGACTATGGAAACGGTTACCATTAGCGACGGCTTGAGGTGGCGGCGATGAAGGTCGCGTTCGTGGGTAAGGGTGGCAGCGGGAAGACCACCCTTGCCGCGTTGTTCGCCCGTCACCTCGCCGACGGGGCCCGGCCGGTGTTGGCTGTCGACGCCGACATCAATCAGCACCTCGCGGTGGCCCTCGGTGGGCCGGCGCACGCCGCCACGGCGGCCAGATCGCTGGGTGAGCACCTACCGGAGATCAAGGAGTACCTGCGCGGCGACAACCCCCGCATCGGGTCGGCGGCCGAGATGGTGAAGACCACCCCGCCGGGCCGGGGCTCGCGGTTGCTGCGGGTGCTGGAGGACAACCCGATCTACGCGGCGTGCGTACGTGACGTGGGCGGGGTGCGGATGGCGGTGACCGGCGAGTTCACCGCCGAGGATCTCGGCGTGTCCTGCTACCACTCGAAGGTTGGTGCCGTCGAGTTGCTGCTCAACCACCTGCTCGACGGCCCGGGTGAGTATGTGGTGGTGGACATGACCGCGGGCGCCGATTCGTTCGCGTCGGGTTTGTTCACCCGCTTCGACCGCACGTTCCTGGTGTGTGAGCCGACTGTGCGCAGCATCAGCGTCTACCGGCAGTACGCCGGCTACGCCCGCGACTACGGGGTGGCGCTGTCGGTCGTCGGCAACAAGGTCGAGGACGCCACCGATGTGGAGTTCCTGCGCGAACACGTCGGCGCGGACCTGCTGGGTTGGGTGGGCCGCTCGGCGTACGTGCGGCGGGCTGAACGTGGCACGGTCGGGCCACTGGAGGAGTTGGAGGAGGCGAACCGGGCCGTGCTCGGACGGTTGACCGACGTCGTCGACCGCACCGCGCAGGACTGGGCGGCGTTCACCCGGTTGGCCCAGGAGTTTCACCGGCGTAACGCCGAGGCGTGGGCCAGCGACCGCGCCGGAGTCGACCTCACCGGGCAGATCGACCCGGAGTTCCGGGTGGAGCCCGCTGCCGCCTTCACGGTCACCGCCTGAGGGAACGGTGAAGCGGACCGGCTTGCCTCGGGCGGGGCCCCGGGTCAGCCGCGCAACGATTGACCGGACGCCGGGTCGAGGCCCTGACGCCGACCCTGGCGGGCGTTCGCTGGTGCGAAGCAGGGGACCATGGCTCAACCGGAGCCTTGGTCCCCTGCTCGTCTGGTGTCCGAACAACCTCGGCCGCGGCACCTCTATCGCCACCTGATGAAAACGAATACCATTATGCCCAGGTGGTCCGCCAGGGGCCACTGGGAGAGGAGTCTGTCTCGTGTTGACCGCAACCCGCCGTCGCGCCACGGGTGCGCTGGTGGCCGGTGCCGCGATGATCGCGGCGCTCGTCGTTCCTGCCGCGCCCGCGCAGGCCCACGGCCTGACGGTGCCGGTGGTGCTGTCCTCCGGCCACGTCGACGTCATCGAGGTGGAGTACGAGGACGGCGAGCTCGAACTCGCCGTGCACGACGACACCGTCGAGCCCGGTGTGCACCGGCACCACTCCGAGGTGATCTTCGTCGTCAAGCCGGCGGCGAAGACCACGGTGCCCGCCGATCCCGCCTTCGGTTTCCTGGGCAGTGCCGGTTCCCCGGTGTGGGTCCTGCCGCAGGTGCAGAACGAAGACCTGCTCTGGGCCGGCATCGCCACCGAGGAGTTGGAGGCGGGAGTCTTCGCGGGCGACTCGGTAGACCTGACGGTGCAGCAGCTGATCAGCGCCCCCAGCTCCGGGCAGGTGGCCATCTACACCGAGAACCTGTTCGGCCTGCCGACGGTGCTGGCCAACAGTCGCGACGGCCTGCCGGACGTGGTCGACCTGCCGGTCGGCGACCACCTGCACGCCAACTGGGCCTTCAGCAAGGCTGGTGTCTATCTGTTGAAGGTCAAGGCCAGCGCCACCCTGGCCGGCACCACGACCGTTGTCGAGTCCGACTCGGTCTACCTGCGCTTCGTCGTCCTGCCCTGACAGCCGGTAGACACATAGGAGAATGGCATGTGGAGCACCCACACCCGTCGCTGGCTCGCTGGTGCCACGTCGGCGCTGATGGCGGGAGCGCTGTCGCTCGCGGCTGCCACGCCGGCCACGGCTGCGGTCATCGAGCTGACCAGTGGGCATGTCGACGTCATCGACGTCAACCACGCCGCCGGTGGTCCGATCGTGGTCAGTGTCCGTGACGACACCGGTTCCACACCGGTCGGGCGCGATCCGTCCACCGTCGTCTTCAGCGTCCCGGCCGCGGCGTTCACGCCGGTGCCGTCGGCTTCGGCGTGGTCGTTCCTGGGCAGCGGTGGCTACGCGTACGTCCTGCCGCAGACCAACACCGCCGGGCTGCTCTGGGCTGGCTGGAACACCACCGAGGTGGCCAGCGGCGCCCTCCAGAACAACCGGGTGGTGTTCCGGCTGACCAATGTGCAGGGGCCGGGCGGCTTCAGTATCTTCACCGCCTCGGGCAGCACTCCCACGGTGTTGTTCGACAGCGGTGACGGCCTGCCGGACAGCCTGAACGTCAACCGCAACGTGCACGCACACGCCAACTGGGGCTTCGACGTGGCGGGCACCTACGTGGCGACCTTCCAGGTGAGCGGGGTGCGGGCCGCCAACGGACAGACCGTGAGCACCACCGAACAGTTCACCTTCCAGGTCGGTTGATCCGCCGTACGCCTCGTCCGTGCCGCGCCCGGTCCGCATCGCCTGCGGATCGGGCGGGGCCGTTCGTCAGGCCGCCGACGACTCACATGATAATGATTCCCGTTAGCGTGGTAGCCTGCTGCTCCGCGATCCTCGGAGGGGGGGAACCGTGCGTTCTGCGCGTTGGCTGGTCGTGCTGGTCGTGCTCGGCGTCGGGCTGGCCGGGTGCGCTCGCGTCGACGTGCTCAGCGATCGTGACGGGCGCATCCAGGTCGTGACGACGACCGGCATCCTGCAGGACCTGGTGCGCAACGTCGGCGGCGACCGGGTCGTGGTCAGCTCGCTGGTGCCCGACGGCGCCGATCCGCACGCGTACGAGCCCTCCCTGCGCGACGTGCGCAACGTGGTCTACGCCGATGTTGCCTTCAGCAACTACATGCTGCTGGAGGAGCACGCCATCATCAAGGCGCTCGACGCCAACCTGCGCGACGGGGTGCCGAACATCTCGCTGGCCGAAGGCGCTGTCAAGTACGCGGCCGAGATCATCCCGCTGGTGGAGAACATCGCTCTGGACGCCATCTGGCTCGGCATGCGGGTACGCGGCGCCGGTGCCAGCTACGGCGCCAACCGCGCCTCGGATGTCCTGCTCAGCGCGACAGCGGTGACCGGTCCCGGTGTCATGGCGGCCTACCTGACCGAGTCGTTCGGCAGACCGACCTTCTATCTCAACTCGGCCGACGGCTTCGAGGCGGCCAACGGCTACCGGGACGACACCGCGACCCTGCCGCCCGATGCGCACACGCACATGAGTTGGGCGTTCGCCGAGCCCGGGGTGTACCGGTTGAGCATGGTGGCGCACCTTGCGGTCACCCCTGACACCCGGCCGGTACCCCTGGGCGAGCAGACGTTCACCTTCGCCGTCGGGGTGGACCCGCACAGCGTCCCGGACATGCCTGATGCCACGGTCCTGCGCTCCGGCCACGCCGACCTGACCATCGACCTGGACGCTGTCGCACGCGACGAGCCCGCCATCTACCTGCTGGACGACCCGCACGGCGACGGCCACGCCCACCAGCGGATCCATGACCCGTCGCGCACCGTCATCGAGGTGCCGAACAAGGCGGTCGCCCAGGTGCCGGCCGACCGCGCGTTCCGCTTTCTCGGTCGGCCCGGAACCCAGATCCACCAACTCCCGCAGGCGGTGCTCGGCAAGCACGTGCACGGCGAGATCGACCCGCACCTGTGGCAGAACGTCCGCAACGCCATCTCCTACGTGGAGCTGATCAGGGACACCCTGATCGGCGTGGACCCGGACGGCGCGATGCAGTACCGGGCCAACGCGACCGGGTACGTCGCGGAGTTGGAGGCTCTCGACGCGTACGTGCGGGACACCGTCGCGCAGATCCCGCCCGGCCGCCGCCATCTGATCACCACCCACGACGCGTTCGGCTACCTCGGCGCCGCCTACGACGTACAGATCTCCGGTTTCGTCACGCCGCATCCGGCCGCCGAGCCGAGCCTCGTCGACCGACGGCGGCTCACCGACACGATCCGCAACCTGCGGGTGCCGGCGGTGTTCCTGGAGCCCAACCTTCGGGCCCGGTCGTCGACCCTGACCGAGGTGGCCAGGTCCCTCGACGTGCGGGTCTGCGAGATCTACGGCGACACCCTCGACGACCGGGCCGCCACCTACGTCCAGATGATGCGCTTCAACGCCGATTCGCTGCGGAACTGCCTGGCGAAATGAAGGAGGTACAGGTGAGAGTGCTCCGGCTGATGACGGTGATCCCGATGCTGGTGCTGCTCGGGACGCCCGGCGTCGTCGCGCGGGCCGGCGTCGCGCAGGCCGGTCAGCCGGCGTCGCCGGATCCGGCACTGAACCAGTCGATCGCCCCCGACCAGCCGGTCGCGGCCGGTCAGGTGGAGCTCTCCGCCGGTCACATCGACATCGGGCCACGGTTTGACGACGGGCAGTGGACGCTGCTCATCCACGACGACTCGGCTGAACCGGTGTGGCGTGACCCCGACCGGACCGTGCTGCGGGTGACCGAGGCGGCGGTCCAGACGGTTCCGGACGACCCGGCCTACGAGTTTATCGGTGTCTCCGCGGGCACACCGGTGTACGTGGTGCCGCAGGTCCAGCAGACCGACGTGGTGTGGGTGGGCTGGAACACGCAGGACCCGCAGGTGATGCAGACCATCGACCGCGGAGTGACCCTCGAACTGGCCGGGGTCGCAGGCCCGGGCACGGTGACCATGTACCTCCAGGCCGGCACGTTCAGCGCCCCTCAGGTGTTGTGGCGTTCCGCCGAGCCGCCGGGCCAGCCGATGTGGGTGGAGGTCAACACCCACACCCACGCCAACTGGGTCTTCACCGAGCCCGGTGTGTACCTGGTCGCGGTCCGGGCCACCGCCGACCTGATCAGCGGCGAGCAGGTGTCGGCTGTCCGGCACCTGCGGTTCGCGATCGGCGACACGGTCACCACCGACACGGCGTTGGCCGCGCAGCCGCCCGTGGTGGAGCCGACGTCGTCGGCGGCGACGACCGACGACGACGCCGGGTCCGCTGGCGGCCAGAGCCCGTGGCTGGTGGCCGGGCTCGCGCTGACCGCGACCGGGCTCGCGGTCGCGCTGATCGTGGTGGTGCTGCGCGGGCGCAGCGCCCGTCGCCGGGCCGAGCAGGAGCGCAGCACGGGAGCGGCGACATGAGCGCACTTGAGGTCGAGGACCTTGACGTCGATCTCGGCGGCCGTCCGGTGCTCCGGAAGGTGCGGCTACGGGTCGATCCCGGCGAGTTGGTGGGGCTGGTCGGGCCGAACGGCGCCGGCAAGACGACCCTGCTGCGCTCGGTGCTTGCCCTGATCCGGTCACGCTCCGGGCGGGTGCTGGTCGCCGGGGTGCCGAGCCGGCCGGGCCGGTCCGCGGTCGGGTACGTGCCGCAGCGGCACGAGTTCGCCTGGGAGTTCCCGATCTCGGTCGAGCAGGCTGTGCTCAGCGGCCGTACCGGGCGGATCGGGTTGCTGCGCCGCCCGAGGCTGACCGACTGGCGGGCGGCGGGCGAGGCGATCGACCGGGTACGCCTCGGCGATCTGCGCCGCCGGCCGGTCGGCGAACTCTCCGGCGGGCAGCGCCAACGGGTCCTGGTGGCCCGGGCGCTCGCGCTGGAGCCGGAGTTGCTGTTGCTCGACGAGCCGTTCACCGGGCTGGACCTGCCCACCCAGGAGTTGCTCGGTGATTTGTTCTCCGGGCTCGCGGCAGAGGGAAAGGCGCTGCTGATGACCACCCACGACCTGATCGGTGCGATGTCGTCCTGCACCCGACTCGTCCTGCTCAACCAGCGGGTGATCGCCGAGGGGACGCCCGCGGAGCTACGCGACCCCCAGGTGTGGATTCGCACCTTCGGAGTCAGCGATCGCTCTCCGCTGCTCCGGATCGTCCAGGCCGGCTGATGTCGATCACCGATTTCCTCGCCGACCTGTTCAACCCCGACCTGGCCTTCCTGCCCAAGGCGCTGGCGATCGCCGTGATGTCCAGTGTGGTCTGCGGTGTGGTCGGCTGCTACGTGGTGCTGCGCGGGATGGCGTTCATCGGCGACGCGGTCGCCCATGCGGTCTTTCCAGGGCTGGCGATCGCCTTCGTCCTGCAGGGCAGCCTGGTGCTGGGCGGTGCGGTCGCCGGCATCGCGACGGCGCTACTGATCGCCGTGTTCGCCCAACACCGTCGGGTCAAGGAGGACTCGCTCATCGGGGTGTTCTTCGTGGCCGCGTTCGCCCTCGGCATCGTGATCATTTCGCGGGCGCCCGGCTATGCCGGATCGCTGCAACAGTTCCTCTTCGGCTCGATCACCGGCATCCCTGACCGCGACCTCTACACCGTCGGGTTCACCGGCCTGGCGATCCTCGCAGTGGTGTTCCTGTTGCACAAGGAGTTGGTCGCGATCTGCCTGGACCGGGAGATGGCCCGCTCGATCGGGCTGCGGGTGTTCTGGCTGGACATCGCGCTCTACGTGATGGTCACGCTCGCGGTGGTGATCTCACTGCAGACGATCGGGAACATTCTGGTGCTCGCGTTGCTGATCACGCCTGCCGCCGCCGCGCGGCTGCTGACCGACCGGCTTGCGTTGATGATGCTGCTCGCGCCGGTGATCGGTGGCGGGTCGGCGCTGGTCGGGCTGTACCTGTCGTGGAGCTACGACCTGCCGGTCGGCGGCACCATCGTGCTGGTGGCCACCGCCGTGTTCCTGCTGGCCTGGCTGTTCGCGCCGCGGCACGGTCAGGTGTTGCGGCGCTGGCGCGAATGGCGTGCGCAGGTCGGCGCGGCGGTGTCCCAGGAAGGGGCCAGCAGCTTCAGAGGTGTCCGAACGGGTGATGGGTAGATGAAAACGAATTCCGTTACCATGTAGCGGAATCGCAGCTACGTTTACCGACTCCGTCCCCTGCAGCAGGGCGGCGCGGAAGGGAAGGAACGATGAGCACATCAGGTGCTGCCGAGGCCGCCATGTCGGTTCCCGACGATCCGCGCTTCGCCTTCCTCGGACCGACCGGATCCCGGGTCTGGCTGCTGCCGCTCACCACCACCCTCGGCTCAGGCGCGTTCACCGGCGACGGCACGACGGTCGGCACCGGGGCGGAGACGACCCTGACGGTCGGCGGCAAGGCCGAGAAGTGCCAGGCGGGCGACACCGTCACGCTGCACGCGGTGCAGACGCCGCAGACCGAACTGGACCACTGAGACTGGGACCGGCTGGGCGCAGGCTCCGCCTTGATCGCCCGGCCTGTCCCACCACCTTCGAACGGAACACTCGAATGCGTACGCCCGCCGCTCTCGCCGTCGTGCTCGCCCTCGCGGCCGGCTCAGTCCTTCCCGCGACTCCGGCCCTGGCAGCCCCGGCACCGGCCCCCACAGCACCGGCCCCCACAGCACCCGCCGAAGCGGCCCCGCTCACCTGGGGTGTCGCTCCGTCGAGCCGCAAAGGCCCGGACGGACGGTCCGCCTTCGAGTACAAGCTCGACCCAGGTGCCACCCTGACCGACTACGTGGCGGTCACCAACCACTCCGACCGTCCAATCACCCTCGACGTGTACGCCAGCGACGCGTTCACCACCGCGCAGGGCGGATTCGACCTGCTGGCCGCCGCCAAGAAGCCCGTCGACGTCGGTGCCTGGGTCACCTTCAGGACGCGGACTTTCACCGTGCCGTCGACGTCTCGACTGGACGTGCCGTTCACCCTGGCGGTACCGCACAACGCCACCCCCGGCGACCACCCGGGCGGCATCGTGGCGTCGCTGGCCGCGACCGGCTCGGATGACGAGGGAAACCAGGTAGCCGTCGACCATCGGGTCGGCGCGCGGGTGTACCTGCGGGTCACCGGTGAGCTGCAACCGGCCCTCGACGTGGAGGGCCTGACCGTGACCCACGACGGCACCTGGCACCCGCTGCGCGGGGGCACCGTCACCGCCGACCTCACCGTGCGCAACACCGGCAACGTTCGGCTGACCGGCCGGCCGGAACTCGCCGTCACCGGTCCCTTCGGGGTGGCCCGGCAGGTCGGCGTCGGCGAGCCCCTGCCGGAGATCCTGCCCGGCAGCAGCTACCGGACCAGCGTGCGCATCGACGGTGTACCGCCGCTGTTCCGGCTGCAGGCGGCTCTCGCCGTCGAGCCGGTGCCGGTGACGGACGAGGTGCTCGACCCGCCCCCGCACACGGTTACCCGGCGGGTGGGGCTCTGGGCGCCGCCCTGGTCTCAACTGGCCATCCTGCTGCTCGTCGCAGCCGCCGGCTGGCTGACCATAGCCCGTCGCCGCCGCCGGCGACGCAGGACGGCACAGCAACTCGAACGCGCCGTGGCCGCCGCGCGGGAGCAGGGCCGCGCCGAGGCCGCCGAGGACGGGAAGTCACCGCACCCGCCCGCGCCCCGGCATCCCGGCGACACCGGCAGCAACACCATCCGCGCCACCGACTGAACCAGCCAAGGAAGAGGAGCGAATGACCACGCCGCGTCAGGCAGTTACCGCAAGGGCGACAGTGCCCGGGCGTAGGATCGCCGCGGCCGTCGCCGCGTCAACGCTCGCCGGACTGGTGGCCGCCGCGGTGCCCGCTGTGGCCGCACCGCCGACGAGCGGCGGTGCGGAGGCCCGGTTCGCCGCGGCCGGTGCCGACCTCGTGTCCATCACGCTTCGCGACGGGAAGCTCGACCTGCGGGCCCGCGACGCGGCGGCCGGCGGCCAACCGGGTGATCTGGTGGACCCCGCCCGGACGGTGTTCGGCCCGGACGGCGGGACGGCCGTCAGGGTGCCCGATCACCCCGCATTCGAGTTCCTCGGCGCGCCGGGCCGCCCGATGTGGGCGCTGACCGCCGGCGACACGGAATTCGCCTCGCTGGACACGACGGGAGTCCGTCGTGCCGAGGTGCGCGCCGGTGCGGTCGAGTTGTCCCTCGGGACGGTGGACGGGCCGGGTGACTTCGTCGCGTATACCCTCGCCGGCCTGGGCGTGCCCACCCCGCTGTTCGGCACCGTGGCAGGATCACCGCGCCGCGCCGCGCTGCCGGCGTCGACCCGTACCGGTGTCCTGGTCTGGTTGTTCGGCGCGGCGGGCGACTACTCGGTGCCACTGACCGCCACGGCGACGCTTGCGGACGGAACGCGGGCGAGCAGCGATACCGTCTATCGCGTACGGGTGCCGGAGTTCGCCACGCCGGTGGACACGGGCCTCCCGACTCCGGTGCCGCAGCCGGCACCCTTGCGGCAGCCGGAGCGACCCGCTCCGGCTGCGCGGCAGGCCGCCGGACCGTCGCCGACACTGCCCGCGGCGCAGCCACTGCTCGCTGCGCCGGCCGGAAAGTCGACTGACGAGTCGACTGAGAAGCTGAACGCCGCGACCAGCGCTGGGCGTGTGGTTATCGATGACGGGCACGTCGACATGGGCCCGCAGCTGGACGGCTCCGACTGGACGATCCGCCTCAAGGACGACAGGGTGACGCCAGCGGTCTGGCGGAACCTCGCCGACGTGGTGCTGCACGTCAAGGACAACGCCAAGACCACCGTGCCCGACTCGGCCGACTTCCTCGGATCGCCCGGTGACCCGGTGTGGCTGCTGGCGCAGGCGCAGCAGTCCGGCATCGTGTGGCCGGGTTGGAACACCCAGCATCCCTCCGTGATCTCGGGTGTCCGTGGTCCGGTGAGGTGGACGTTCGCCGGTGTCGAGGGCCCCGGCCGCTTCACCCTCTTCCTCACCGGGTCGTTTGGCGCCGCCGAGGTCCTCTTCGACTCCACCAAGGCCGCGCCGCAGCGACTGGACATCCCGGCCAACACGCATGCCCACGGCAACTGGGCGTTCAGTGCGCCCGGCCTCTACCGGCTCTCGTTCGAGATGAGCGCCACCACCACGGCGGGCACCGAGGTGACCGACACCAGGACCGTGACGTTCGCGGTCGGCGAGGCCACCGATCCGAACACCGGCTTCGGCCCCGGGTCGGGCAGCGGCGACGACGGGTCGGGCAGTGGTGACAACGGAAAGCTGCCGCGTACCGGCTCGTCGTGGCGGGTGCCGGCCCTGGGCGTCGGGTTCGTCCTCGTCGGGGCGCTGGTGCTGGTGCTGGTGCGGGCCCGCCGGCCGGATCGGCAGCTGAGGAGCTGAGAAGCTGAGCGTCCAGCCTGCCGTCGACGGCAGGCTGGACGCACCCTCCGGGTGACCTCGTCATCCCGGACCGCTTCGGTCAGGATGACGCCGGATCTCGGTTCATCGAACCGCGGGCCCTCACCCTGACCGGCGTGTCGGCCTGGCCCCGGTGGTGTTGCTCGGTCTCCGGCCACCTTTTGCCGTCCGGAAGGTTATTTGAAACTTCCGCTGGTGTTGGCGCCGGTTCCTGATCTTGACTCGCTGCCAGGTCGCACAAATCTGTTCCAAGTAGTGCTGCTGAGCAGCAGCAACACTACTTGGTGCGGCCGGACCGCCGGGCTCATGTTTCCAGAAAATTTCCGGACGTTGTTGACGGTTCGCCTATAGCCGACCAATACTGTTGACCATCGATGTCGCTCAATGGTCGTCGACCATCGCGCCCTAGTCCGCCGGTCATCGAGCAGGGCGACCGATGCACCCCACCACCGCGCGGTGCAATGCCGACAGTCGACGGCGGCCGCCCGGCAGCCGAGGCCCGCCGGCTCGTAGCGCACTGCTGGCCGCCGGCCAGCCGTCATGAGGAGGAAGCATGAACGACGGCCCCGTCCGACTGAGAAGTCGCAGGCCCGGACGCCTCAGGTCACTCATCGGAGCGGCCTGTGCCGTGGCACTGGTCACGACCGGAACCTTGGCGATCGTGGCCAGCCCCGCCCACGCCCAGACCGTCACGTCGAATCAGGAGGGAAACCACAACGGCTACTTCTTCTCCTTCTGGAAGGACAGCGGCAACGTCTCCATGACCATGGGGAACGGCGGCCAGTACAGCACCCAGTGGAGCAACGTGAACAACTTCGTCGCCGGTAAGGGCTGGAATCCCGGCACGCGACGGAGCGTGACCTACTCGGGTAGCTACAGCCCGAACGGCAACTCGTACCTGACCCTCTACGGCTGGACGAGAAGCCCGCTGGTCGAGTACTACGTCGTGGACAGCTGGGGCTCTTGGCGGCCCCCGGGTTCGAGCTCGATGGGCACGGTCAACACCGACGGCGGTACGTACGACATCTACCGCACGCAGCGGATCAACCAGCCCTCTATCGACGGCACCCAAACCTTTTACCAGTACTGGAGTGTCCGGACCTCGAAGCGGGTGGGCGGCACCATCACCACCGGCAACCACTTCGACGCGTGGGCGAGCCGCGGCATGAACCTCGGCAACCACTACTACCAGATCATGGCCACCGAGGGATACCAGAGCAGTGGTAGCTCCAACATCACGGTGGGCACCGGAGCATCCAACCCCGGCCCCACCACTCCGCCACCTGGTAACGGAAACTGCTCGGTCAACGTGAGCCGTGCCAACGAGTGGAGTGACCGGTTCAACGTGACCTTCTCGGTCAGCGGCAGCAACAACTGGACCGTCAGTATCCGCACCAACGGTAGCCAGAGCCTCCAGAACAGCTGGAACGCCTCGGTCAGCGGTAGTGGCGGCACGCTGACGGCACGCCCGAACGGCAACGGCAACAACTTCGGCATCACGCTCTACAAGAACGGCAACAACACCACACCTTCGGCTACCTGCTCCGCGTGACCTGACGGACAACGGGTGGGGTGCCGGCAACCGTCGGCACCCCTCGACCCGCATCGCCGACCTGCCCGACCGAGGAATCAAGTCCATCGGCCGGGGAGTCCACCGAGAAGGTCGCGCCGGTGCGGGCGGTCAGGTCAGCGGACAACCATGGGGACAGGTCCCTTCGGCACGGACAGGAGGTCGGCAGCGGTGAACCCGTCAGAGATACCCGCGTCACCGGTACGCCAGCTGCGGCTCGTGGTGGAGGCGGACGACTACGAGGCGGCCGTGCGGTTCTACCGCGACGTCCTCGGCCTGCCGGAACAGGCGGCGTACTCCAGCGGTGATGGTGCCCGGGTGGTGATCCTGGACGCTGGGCGGGCGACGCTGGAGATCGCCAACCCGGAGCAGAAGCAGATGATCGACGACGTCGAGGTGGGGCGACAGGTGGCGCCACGCATCCGGGTCGCGTTCGAGGTCGCCGACAGTGCCGCCACCGCCGACCGGCTGGTCGCCGCCGGCGCCGAGCAGGTGGCACCACCCACCACCACGCCGTGGCACTCGGTGAACGCCCGCCTCGACGCCCCGGCCGCGCTGCACATCACCGTGTTTCAGGAGTTGCGTACGCCCGACGAGCGGGCCGCACTCGACGGCTTCGGTACCGACCCGGCTGGATCGTCACCGTCCGGCGCCGAGGACGGCGGGCCGCGGTGACCGGTGCGCCGAGCCGACCGCCACCGGCCCGTACCGCGTACCGGTCAGGGTGAGTAGACGGTGGACTCCGTGCAGGTCACGGATCACCACCGCATCGGCGTCACCCGCCCGCTCGTGCGAGGCGTCGATCCGGAGCACGGTCGCCGCCTCGCACAACATCTCGGCCGCGAACGGCACCGTGGTGCGGATCCCGACGGCCCGCTCGGCCGGCCGGGCCGGGTGCAGCAACAGCGCCATCCGCCACAGCGCGACGGCGGCGCCGGGGCTGCCCTGCCCGGCACCGGGGGCGAAATCGCGCCGGCAGCCACGCCAGATGACGGCGAGCGCCCGCAGCACCCGGTGGTAGTCGTTGCGGGGCACGGTCACCGAGAAGCGGGGCGACCCGCCGTCCTCGCATCGCGCCACCACCGCCCAGGTGAAGCCGGTGAGGGCACGGGCCAGCCGGGATGCCACTGGCTCGTGGTCGGTCTGCGCCAGCGGGACGTGTAGCTGACGTACCGGTGCGTCGCTCTGCCAGGGGGAGCGGAAAGTGGTGGGCCGTAGCTGGCGCCAGGCCAGGGCCGCCTCGACGATGCCGTGTTCATTCAGCGGTGCCTCACGCAGCCTGGTGTCCGGGGGCGGACGCCGGGTCCGACGGTGGCCGATGCTGGCCGGGCTGACGGTTGTCATTTATGGCAACTCCGGGGTATCTCAGGGAATGGGCTGGTCCGCCACCAGCGCCCTGCCTCGGACCTGGTACGCCCAGACCGTGACGGACGAGTCGACGAGCTCGCCTGATGGGGTGAACCGCACCGTGGTGGTCAGGCCGGGTCCTTCGTAGGCACTGACAAAACGGACCATGGCGCGTCGGCTGAGCCGGTCGGCTTCGATGCCGCGCAGGAAGACTGTCGCCGCGTCGTACCCCTCAGCGCTGAACGTCCCCGGCGGCCGGCCGAACTTGTCGTGGTAGTCCCGGGTGAACGAGCCGCCGACGGTCTCCGGGGGACGACAGGGGCAGGTGATGACGGCGCCCTGGGCGGCCGAAAGCCCTGCCTCCGCCACGAACCCGTCGTCCTTGACCCCGTCGCCGGCCACGAAGGTCGCCGTCACGCCAACCGCCCGGGCCTGGCGCAGCAGTCGCCCCGCCTCGCCGTAGTAGCCGCCGTAGAAAATGGTGTCCGGGGCGGCTGCCTGGATCTGGGTGACCACGTCGCGGATGTCGGCGCTACCGGGCGGCATCGTGATGCTCTGCACCACCCGGTCACCCAAGACCTCAATCACCCTGCTGGCCAGACCCTGCCCGTACGCGCCGGCGTCGTCGATGACGAACACCTTCCGGCCGGCCAGGACCGTGTCGATGTACCGGCCGGCGGCCGGACCCTGGGTGTCGTCACTACCCAGCACCCGGTGGAAGGTGCCCCAGCCGCGTTCGCTGAGGCTGGCTGCGGTGGCCGAGGCGCTGATGGTGGCCACGCTGCCCTGGTCGAGCAGCGGGTTGGCGGCCTCCGACTCGCCGGAGAAGGCCGGCCCGACCACACCGAGGATCCGCTGGTCGGCGACGACCTGCTGGGCCAGTGCCGGGGCCCGCTTCGGGTCGCCCTGTGAGTCGAAGTCCACGACCCGCACCTGACAGTGGGGCCGGCCGCGGTTGTACTGGTCGACCGCGAGACGTACACCCTCGCCGACGTTGCGACCGAGGTTGGCCGAGTCGCCACTGAGCGGGCCGAAGACCGCGATCCGGGCGGAACAGGCGTCGACGGCCGCGGTGCCGGTGGCCGGAGTGCTGACGCAGCCGGTGAGGACGGACAGCAGTGCCACCGGCGCGAGTACACCGCGCCGGATTCCGCCGAACCTGCCTGCCGCCATGCGCCCCTCACGCCGTCCGCCGTGGCTGCCCCGGCGCCGGTCAGCGCAGCCGACCCACGTGGTGCGACTCGCATTGTGGTCCGGCGTGAATGAGGATTTGATGAGGCGTCATGAGAACTGTCGCGGCTGCCAGTCGGCGCGTGTGGGTCGCGGTGGCCACGACGCTGCTGCTGACCGGCTGCGTCCGGCTGTCGGACGCGCCGACGCCGCCGGCGGGTTCGACGCTGGCGGCGCACCCGGCGGGACTGTTCGCCAGCACCTCGCGGACGCTGGGCGCCGTGGTGATCGACGGTCAGGGGTACGTGCTGTACCGGTCCGACCGGGACAGCCGCTCGCCGTCCCGGTCACGGTGCACCGGCAGTTGCCTCCAGCGCTGGCTGCCGGCGCCGGCCGAGTCCGACCTGCGGGTGGTGGGCATCAACCGGCGGTTGGTCGGTACCCTGGCACGCCCGGATGGGCAGGTGCAGCTCACCCTCGACGGGTGGCCGCTCTACGGCTACGCCGGTGACCGGGCACCCGGCGATGCCACCGGTCAGGAGGTCGACGGCGTCTGGCGGGTGGTCAGACCCGACGGTAGCGCCGCCAGCGGGACACGCGGTCCGCAAGGGTGAGCACGGCGTCGGTCCCGCCGGATGGGCCGTATTCGAGCCGTAGCTCGCCACCGTGCAGCATGGCCACCCAGGCGGTGATGGCCAGCCCGAGTCCCACCCCGTCGGTGGCTCCGGTGCGGAACCGCTGACGGGTCGGGTCCACGGACCAGTCGCCGAGCCCCGGTCCCTCGTCGCCGACCCGGACCTGGCCCTGGCTGACGGTCAGCGTCAGCTGGCACGGCCGTCGGTCGATCCGGCCGTGCCGGATCGCGTTGGTCACCAGGTTCTGTACCGCCATCCGGACCAGCGTGGGATCGCCGTTGGTAACGGCCGGTGTCGTCACGATGTGCGCGGTGTGGGGTGACTGGACATGCTCCGCGACCACCTCCTCTGCGAGCTGGTCCAACCGGAACGGCTGGCGTTCCAGGTCTCGTAGCCCGGCGACCAGTCGGGCCCGGGTCAGCAGAGCATCGACCGAGTCGGCGAGCCGCTCGGTGGAGCGCAACACCTGGCGCAGTGTCTCTGGTTGCCGGCCCGGATCCGTCAACGCGGCCTCGGAGAGTAGGCGCATCGCGGTGAGTGGGGCGCGCAACTCGTGCGCGGCGTCCGCGATGAACCGTTCCTGCTGCCCCAGGGTCTCCACTGCGGGGCGGGTGCCCCGTCGCGCCAGCAGGTGACCACCGACGCCGGTGACCAGCATGAAGAGAGCACCACCGGCGACCAGCGATCCGGCTAGCCGGCGGTGGGCCTGTTGGCCCGGGCGGGCATCGCCTACCACGATCACCGTGCCGGCCACCGCGGTGGTCACCGGATGCCGGAACGGCATCGCCAGCAGGCGCAGCCGTTCGCCGTGCCCGTCGGCGACGTCGGTGTTCAACCCGGCCCCGGTGCGCCACACGGACCGGGCCGGCCCGGTCAGCTCCGCCGCGGGAATGACCGGTAGTTGGGCCGGGTGGGCGAAGACCAGGGTGACGTCGTCGCGCAGCCCTTCGAACACGTACACCCCGGCCGAACCCTGCGCGGTCGGATCGATGCTCAGGTTACCCAGGTCGAGCGCGCCGGCGTCGTAGGAGAGCAGGGCCACGGCGGTGCTGGCCGCGCGGAGCAACTCTGCCGCCTCAACCTCCTCGCGCTGTTCCGCGTGGATCAGTAGCGCGACGCCGCCCATGCCGACGAGCCCGGCCGTGTTGAGGACCAGCAGCAGCACGGTCAGCCAGGTCCGCAACCTGCCCAGGCGGGCCGCGCTCTGCAGCGACACCGACCGTCGGCCGTCGGTCCGGTCGCGCCGGAGGCTCACTCTTGCTCCGTGGCGGCGAGCCGGTACCCCGCCCCTCGTACGGTGGTGATGATCTGCGGTTCGCCCAGCTTGCGACGCAGTTGGGCGATGATCACGTCGACGACGTTCGACGCCGGATCGGCCATCTCGTCCCAGCAGTGCTCAATCAGCTCGCTACGGCTCACCACCGAGGGATGGTGGATCGAGAGCATCTCCAGGACCGAGAACTCCTTGGGCGTGACGGTGAGCAGGACACCCGCCCGACGTACCTGCCGGCGGGCCGCGTCGACCTCGATGTCGTCCACCCGCAGGATGGTCGGTCGGGTTGCGCCGTTGCGTCGGCACAGCGCGCGTACCCGCTGGACCAGTTCGGCGGCGGAGAACGGCTTGACCACGTAGTCGTCGGCGCCGGCTTCGAAGCCGGCCACCCGGTCTCGGACGTCGTCCATCGCGGTCAGCATCAACGCCGGGACCGCCAGCCCGCGCCGCCGGAGCCGGTACAGCTGGTCGGCGGAATCGCCGTCGGAGAGCATCCGGTCCAGCACCAGGCAGTCGTACGCGTTGATGGTGAGGTTCAGCTCGGCGTGGCTCCAGCAGGCCGCCTCGTCTACGGCGAGTCCGGCGGACCGCAGCGCGACGACGACCGCGTCGCGTACCGGCCCGTCGTCCTCGATTACCAGGACCCGCATGCGCGGCGGGGACAGGGCCGGCGTCGGCTTCGACGCGGTGACCTGAGCTGCGGCGGCCGGGTCGGCACCGCACTCGTCGGGTGGTACGCCGCCGTCATGGCACTCTCCATAGCTCCAGGGTGAACGATTTGCTGGACGTGCCCAGGCTTCCTTTCCCGGTCGCCGCGTCGCATCCGGGGACCTCGCCCAGCGGTGCCTGAGCGAGCCTTGTGACGGCTCATGACCGCCGGCGTTGTCGCAGCATCCGGGACAGGATCAGGATCAGTGGCAGCAGGTGCAGCACGACCACGAGCACGACGGTCAGCGTGGCGACCTGGTTGACGGAAAGCCCCTGTAGCGCCAGCATCAACCACGCGCACCCGGCGGAGAGCAGCGCGTTGGTCGCGAGCCCCAGCCAGGCCAAGCGAGTCGAGGTGTCCGGGGCGGCGGCTGGCGTGTCGGTGCCGGCGGCGGGGGGCCTGGCCGCCCCGGCGGACCGTGACCGAAGTGGCGTGACCAACGCCGTGACCGCGATCAGGACGGCGAACTGCAGCGCCCACAGGGCGGTCGTGCCGATGCTGGCGTCGTTGGTCGACGCTGGGGCGACGACGGTCGCGGTCGCGAGCACCACGAAGGCCGGCGGCCAGGTGAAGACAAGGGCGACGATCGTCGTCTGGGCGAGCCGTCTCGGCAGGCTGACCTTCGGCTGGACCTGCTGTTCGATACCGGTGAGTACGTCGTCCGAGGCCCACCTCAGCTTGCCGACCGCGGACGGGCCGGGCGTCGATCGTGACATGCGGTAAGCGTAGGACTCGTGTCAAAGGAGACGCCCGACCGGCGGTCCGGTTCAGAGTTGTTGGTCGAGTACCCGGCCGAGGTGGTCCTGCGCGTAGTAGGACGTCGCGCCGAGGGCATGTGCGTACGCCTGGAGGCTCACCAACTCTGTCCCCGAGGTGGCCTCTCTCATCGTGGTGAACAACGGCTCCAGCTCCCCTTTGAAATAGGCGTTGGCCAGGTCCAGTGGGGTGGTCAGCTCACGGTCGATCAGAAACTCGACTCCCGCGCGTTGGCTGGAGTACTGCGCGTCGTTGCGGACGGCCGTGTCCACCGACTCCGCCAGCAGCAGGCGGGTGAAGTACTCGGTGGTTCCTTCGTTGAAGTCCCAGCCCAGCACGGCGCGCATCGAGCGATGGGAGAGCATGTGCATGGCCTCGTGGTACTCGGTGCCGGTGCCGAGCTGGTCGTCGCGTACGTAGATGTGGTCGTCGAGGCGTACCCCCGGGCTGGTCAGCCCCTGTTCGAAGAGTTCGGGGCTGTCCTCGAGAGCCTGCTCGATCTCGCTGTCGTCCTTCGGCTTCCGGCCGAGCACGAAGACCGCACCCATCTCACGCGGGGTCGGGTAGTGCAGCTGCTGGTCGGTGAGCCATTGCGTGGTAGGCAGGTAGCGCTGGATGATCGTAGCGGTGGTGGCGAAGCGGGCTGTGACGGTCTCGGCTGACAGGCGGGTCGCCGTGCCCCTGTTCTGAGCCTCGGTCACGTGCGAGTTGTCGACACCTGCTACGTCGTCGGGAGCAACCGATACATGCGCGCCGTTGGTGAGGGACAGCTGGATGGAGAACGGTGCGAGTTGTTGTGGCAAGATCCGGCCGTCAATGACAGTGTGATTGATGTATATGCCGGGCGGAACGGTGACCACCTTCGACGTATCGGTCGAGTCGCGGCCCTTCACCTCGGTCTCCAACACGATCTCGGCACGTTCGTCGAATTCTTGACGCTGGTTGTGCCAGAACGTCTCCAGCAACTGTGGCTCTGTCTGGTCGGCTATCTCTTGAATGCTCCGCTCGGTCGATTGGTAGGCGGGATCGCGCAGGAACTCTCGGGCCGCCCAGACCTCCGCACCTAGCAGATTCACGGCGAGCACCAGGGCCTGGCCGTCAGCCGCAGCCCACGCGGACTCGTCGATATCGGTGCTGCTGATGATGCTTGGCGTCAGGTATTCGAACTGCCCGGTCAGTCGCGCGCCGACGTTCTGATCGCCTTCCTTTGCATACGTCGGGATCTCGTAGTCCCATTTCAAAGCCTTGTGAGCGGTCCAACCTCTTTCGAACGGCATTGTGTCTCTCCGTCTCCGTATCGGTGGGGGTGAGAGGCGCCGACCGGGATCGTTCTGCCGATCCACTGCCCGGTCACGCTACGCGTAGACGATGAAGCCTTCCGCGTTCTGTAAGCAATGCGGCAGCTGAGCGTCGGGGCAGCCGGGGGTCGAGGGTGGACAGATCCGCGAGCCGACGGGCGCCACCGTGCAGTGACGGGCGCCGTACGCAGACGACGCCCGTGCCGCCAGCGCTGATCCGGCTCAGTCGAGGCGGTACACCCACGCCCCAGCTATCTCCTCCCGGGTGATGCCGAGGCCATCGACCGGTCGGGTGGGCAGGCCGTCCCAGGGTGTGCCGGCCAACCGTTCTGGCAGGACGACCACCGACCGGATGCCGACCTGCCGGAGGAAGGCGATGCTGCCCGGATCGGGGAAGGCCGTCGTGGCCGTGCGGATGTGTTGCTGGCTGGCCGGCATGAAGGTGACGGAACCGTTGGCGACACGGGGAAACCCGTCGGTGGACCAGAGCATGATGTCTGATTCGGACACACCGTTGGTGGGGAGGACCAGAATCGGATCGGTTGCCGCCCGGATCGCTGGTGGGGCGGCCGGCACGGTGGGGTGCGGTGTCCGGTTGACGCCCTCGACCAGGACCAGCAGCAAGGGCAGCAGGAGTACGAAGAACGTGTTGGAGTGCCAGAGGTTGAGTGGGCCGGTGACCAGAGCATGCCCGGACCAGGCGACCTGCCACGCCTGCAATGGGGGATCGCCTAGGTCGCCTGGAATGGTCGTCCACGGCTGTTTCAGCGTCGGCCAGGTGAGAAGAACGGCGAACGTCAGGCCAGCGACCGTCGCCAACGTCCATTCATGCCGCAGCAGGCGCGACGCCTACCGAAAGGTCCTCGCCAGCAGTTCTTGTCCGGGTCGGGACTGGAGCCGCGATTCTGCCTGGTCCGGGTCAGCTTGCTCGCGGTCAGTGGACGGTGCTCCGAGGAGCCTTCGACGTATTGCCTACCGCCGAGCAGTGGGAAGACGATGAACACCCAGAGTTGCCCGAGCGCGTTCCCGCCCTCGAAGATCGCCGGGCCGAAGGCGCGGGCGGGATTCACCGCTGCCCCGGTCAGCCCGACACCCAGCAGGTTCGCCACGCCCAGCGCCAGCCCGATCGCCAGGCCGGCGAAGCCCGACAGGTCCGCGCTGCGCTTGCCCACCACCAGGACGAACAGGAACGTCAGAACGGTTTCCAGCAGTATCGCTCCACCGGCGTTGATGTTTGTGCCGTAGCCGTTGGCGCCCAGTACACCGGTCTGGTCGGTCACCCCACCTGAACGCACCAGCCCCCAGAGCAGGAAGGAGGGCGGGCTCAGGTGGGATCGGCGCGCCGGTTGAGGCGTCGGTACACCGGGGCGAGCCGCCGGTGCAGCTTCCGGTAGGTCTGGAAGATGTCGTCGTAGGTGGCCCGGTTGGCCGGTGTCGGCGTGAAGACCCGGTCGGTACGTATCAGCGCGGGGATGTCGGCGAAGGTGAGCTGCCCGGTACCGACCGCGCCGATCCAGCCCGCGCCCCGGGCGTTGACCGCGAGCGGCTGGGCATCCCGCCGGATCTCGACGCCGAGCACGTCGGCGAAGATCTGGCACCACGAGTCCGACATCGCGCCGCCACCGGTGATGGCCATCGAGGCGACCGGCGCGCCGAGGAAGCGGTCGACCGCGCCGGTGAGCCAGCGGGTGTTGAGGGCGACCCCCTCGAAGACCGCCCGCAGCAGGTCCGACCGGGTGGTGTCGAGCGCGATGTTGAGGAAGCCGGCCCGCAGGTTCGGATCGTCCACGGGAGCACGTTCGCCGTACAACCAGGGGGTGTAGAGCACGCCGCCCGCGCCCGGCGGCACCGTCGGGATGATCGTGTCGAACGCGTCGAAGATGGTGCCCTCGTCGCGGCTGACGCGCCCGGCGCCGAACAGCGGATCGTCGTACTCGACGATCTTGTCCCGCAGCCAGGTCAGGTTGGCCCCGGCGGTGGCCTGGAGGGCGGTCATCAGGTAGCGGTCGCCGATGGCGCAGGGCACCGAGGCGATGCCGGCGGTGACGTCGGTCTTCTTCCGGGGCACGTGGGCCGCGATCCACGACGAGGTGCCGACGTACAGGTGTGGTTCCCGGTCGCCGGTGGTGCCGGCGCCGATCGCCGCCGCGGTGTTGTCGATCGCGCCGGCGACGACCTGGACGGACTCGGGCAGCCCGAGGTGCGCGGCGGCGGCCGGGGTCAGCGTGCCGATCACGTCGGTGCACGCCACGATCGGCGGCAACTTGTCGGCCTCGATGCCGCAGTCGGCGACCAGTGTGGGGGAGTAGCGGACGTCGCCGGGCCGTCGGTTGTCGGTCAGCCATGAGGTCAGGATCGAGTCGACGGTGGCCACCGTGCGCCCGGTCAGCTTCAGATTGATCCAGTCGAGGACGTTGAGGAAGGCCGCGGTCCGCGCGTACACCTGGGGCAGGGTGTCGCGGACGAACAGCATGTGGGCGGCGGGGTCCTTGCCGGTGGGGGACGGCATCCCGCCGGTGAGACGCAGCCAGCGCGCGATCCGGCGCACAGACATTCCCTGGTATGCGGGAAAACCGCCGAACTGCCGGCGCAGGTGCGCCGCGCCGCGCATGTCGAGCCAGCTGATGCAGCGGGTCAGCGGATCACCGTCAGCGCCCACCGCGATGGTCCCCTCACCCTGGGTGGAGGCGCAGACCGTGCCGACGGCCCGCAACTGCTCGGGGTGGGCCCGGCCCAGCTCGCCCACGACCTGGCCGAGCGCCGTCCACCAGGCCAGAGGGTCCTGTTCGGCGCCGCCGCCGGGCAGCAGCCGCAGCGGGACGGGTCGCTCGGCCCAGCCGGTGACCGTACCGTCGGCGGCGACCAGGGCGGCCTTCATCCCTGAAGTGCCCAGGTCGATCGCGAGGATCTGCGGTGCGGTGGCGGCCACCGGGTCAGACTCCCTCGACCAACGCGAAGACCTGGTCGAACCGGGCCAGCGCATCGTCGACGACCTCGTCGGTGTCGGCCATCGAGGTGTACATCCGGGAGCCGGCGAGGGTGATGATGCCGTGCGCGGTGTAGGCAGCGCCCATCTGTTCCATCAGCCGCTTGCGGGCCTTGTTCTCGCGTAGCAGCTTCACCGGGTTGCGCATGTCCAGCAGCATCACGCCGCTGCACTCCAGGTGCACGATGGAGCCCTGGTTGTACGCGACGTACGGAAGGCCGTACGAGTCGATCAGTCGTTGCAGGCCCCGGGTGAGCCGGTCACCGGCGCGGCCGGCGATCACCGGCGCGTTGGTCCGGGCCATCTCCTCGATCGCGAAGTAGCCGGCCGCGCAGGACAGCGGATTGGCCGACAGCGTGCCGCCGACCTGGATGTGCGCCCCACTTCTGCCGTCCAGCCCGGAGCCGAAGACCGCCATCACGTCGGCCCGACCGCCGACGCCGCCGGCCATCGGGTAGCCGCCGGAGACCGCCTTGCCCAGCACCGTCAGGTCGGGGGTGACGCCGAAGTAGCCGGCCGCGCCGCCCAGTCCGAGCCGGAAACCGGTGACCACCTCGTCGAAGATCAACAGTGCGCCGAACTCGTCGCACAGCTCGCGGACCTTGACGTTGAAGTCACGCGGCACCGGGCGGGTGCCGGACTCCGGGCCGACCGGTTCGACGATGACCGCGGCGGTGCCGCCACGCAACCGGTTCTCGATCAGCTTGCGTCTGAGCTGGCCCAGCTCGTGCGGGAAGGACTCACGGGTGCGGCTGGTCGCGCCGAACGGGATGCCCTTGGCGTTCATCCGGTACGTGCCAGGCACCCGCAGCCCGTAGACCATCGTGTCGGACCAGCCGTGGTAGGCGCCACCGACCTTGATCACCATCTTCTTGCCGGTGAAGGCGCGGGCGCCCCGGACGGCGGCCATCACCGCCTCGGTGCCGGACCCGAGGCATCGATACATCTGCACGTGTGGCATGAACCGGTGGATGATCTCGGCGAGCTTGAGTTCGTACTCGTGGAACAGACCGGTCACCGGCCCACAGGCGCGGACCACCTCGGCGACCCGCTCGTTGACCGGAGCGTAGTTGCTGCCCAGGATCGTCGGCCCGCCGGCCTGGAGGAAGTCGATGTAGGTGTTTCCGTCCCGGTCCACCAGGTACGCGCCCTCGGCCTTGTCGACGGCGAGCGGAAACGGGTAGCTGAAGGCCAGGTTGTGCTGCACGCCGCCGGGAATGCGGCTCCGGGCCCGGTCGGTGATCTCCTTGCTGGCCCGGCACTTGGTGTCGAAGTAGTGGAGCACGTCCAGCAGCGCGTCGTGGCGCAGCCCGCGTAGCGGCTGGGCGGTCAACGCCCTCAGTCGGCGCAGCACGTCGTCGACGTCCGGGTACGCGCTGATGGCGTACCCCAGGCGAGCCGATTCGACGCCCGGTGCCGCAGCCGTTTCGGCGGTGGGGCTGGCGGCGTCGACCTCGGTGGCTGCCGCGTCGGCGCTCGGCAACCGTTCGTCGGCGGGTACCCGCACCGGCTCGACCGCCTCGGTGAGCTGCGCGGCGATTCGCTTCTCGTCGGCCCGCAGCTTGCCGAAGGCGATCTCCCGGATCGCGGCCGGAATGGTGTGCACCTTCCCCGCCTCGCTGGTCAACGCCAGCAGGTACGCGACGGAGACCTTCTCCAGCAGCGCCATGTTGAACACCGCCCGGTCCGGGTCGGTGCCCACCGCGACCACCCCATGGTTGGCGATGATGAACGCGTTGTCGCCGCTGGCCACCTTCTTCTGCACGTTACGCGCCAGGAACCTGGTGCCCGAGGGGGCGTAGTCGATGATCGCCACCTCGCGTCCGAGGAAGCGCACCTGCTCGTCGGTGAGGGCCGGGATCGGTTTGCGTAGGAAGGCCAGTGCCGAGGCGTACGGCTGGTGGGTGTGCACGATCGCGTTGACGTCCGGGCGTTCGCGGTAGACGTTGGCGTGCATCCCGCACTCGATCGACGGCTCCAACCCCGCGCCGGAGTCGTCGGGCATGTGTCTGCCGTCGAAGTCGACGAGGCAGACGTCCTCGACCCGCATCCGGTCGTAGTCGTAGTTGCTGGGGGTCACCGCGTACAGCCGGTGTCCGGGTATCCGGACCGAGACGTTGCCCTCGGTGGCCTTGAGGTAGCCGCGGGCGAGCATCGTCGCGCACATGTCAACGACGTGCTGGCGGGACAGGCGGTGCTGCACGGCGCGCTCTCCTCGGTCGGGCCCAACGGCGTCGGGTCCATCGTCGCGCGGGTGTTCGGTCGAAACACCGTCCCGTCGGCAGCGAGAACACGGGCCTTTCCTATCCCGTCGTGACAAGATCGCGGGGTGAGTGAGCCGGTGTCCGTGACGCCCTGGCGGCGGCTGCCCACCGACCTGGCCACCGCGATGTGCCCGCACCTGCCCGCCACCGTGGCCGCCGTGGCGGTCGCGGTCACCGAGGCCACGCCCGCCTTCGCGGCCATCGCCGACGACAAGTTCACCCGGGACGTGCACGCCGCCGTCCAGGTGGCGCTGGAACGCTTCCTCGACCTGGTCGGCACCGCCGAACCGGCGCTGCCGCCCCGGTTCCGGGAGGTCTTCGTCGCGCTGGGCGCCGCCGAGGCACGCGAGGACCGTGGCCCCGAGGCGTTGCTGGCCGCGCTACGGATGGCGGCGCGGCTGCTGCTGCGCACCGCGTCGCAGTCCCTGGCTCGGCTGCGGCCGGTCGACACCGACGACCTGATCGACCTCTCCGACGCGGTCAGCGCGTACGTCGCCGAGCTGGCTGCGGCGAGCACCGACGGTTACGCCCTTCAGGTGCGCGAGCAGGCCGGTGAGGGCGACCGCCGTCGGCAGCTCGCGGAGCTGCTGCTACGCGGCGAAGCCATGCCCGGCACCGTCGAGGCGGCAGCCGCCCGGATCGGCTGGCTCGAGCTGGACGTCGTGGTGCCCGTCCTGCTGCCGCCCGACCAGGCCCGCGACGCGCGGTTCCGGTACGGTCCCGACGGCCTGGTCGTCGAGCGCGCCCGGGACGCGGTGCTGCTGCTGTGTGCCGGTCCCCGGGCGCTGCGCGGATCGCTGGCCGACGCGCTGGCCGGCCGGTGGGCCGTGGTCGGACCGGCACTGAGCTGGGCCCAGGCGCCGGTGGCGGTCCGGCTCGCCGAGCTGACCGCCGGGCTGCTCGGACCCGACCCGGGGCCGGTCTTCGCCGACGACCACCTCGTCGCGTTGGCGCTGCGCGGTGAGCCGGGCGCGCTGGCGGTGCTCACCGCCCGCCGCCTGGCGCCGCTGGCCCACCTGCGTCCCGCGCAGCGGGAGAACCTGCTGGTGACCGTGCACAGCTGGCTGAGGCACTGGGGCTCCCGGGCCGAGGTCTCCGCCGAGCTGTTCGTCCACCCGCAGACGGTCAGCTACCGGCTCAAGCGCCTGCGCGAGCTGTACGGCGCCGACCTCGACGACCCGACCGCCCGGTTCGAACTCCTGGTGGTTCTGGCCAACCACCTGCACACCCCGGCCCGCCACCCGTAGCGGCCCCTTGCTTACCCCGCACGCGCTGCCGGGGCGGCGGCCCGGCAGCGGAACACGTGGCGGTAGGTCTGCGGTGTCATGCCACTGATCCGGCCGAAGTGCTGGCGCAGGTTGGCGCCGGAGCCGAAGCCGGTGCGGTGGGCGATCCGCTCCACCGGGTCCTCGGTGGTCTCCAGCAGTTCCTGTGCCAGCCGCACCCGCTGCTCCAGCAGCCACTGCAACGGGGTGGTGCCAAGGGTGTCCCGGAACCGCCTGGCCAGCGTCCGCGGGCTCAGGTTGGCCTCGCGGGCCAGGTCGTTGACCGACAGCGGCCGGTCGAGACGGCCACGCGCCCACTCCAACACCGGGCTCAGGTCGGCGGGAGAGGCGCCGCGTACCGGAGGCGCGGGATACTGGGTATGGTCGGCGGCCCGCTGCGGTGCGACCACCATCCGCCGGGCCACCTCGTTGGCTACCGCGGCACCGTGGTCCTGCCTGATCAGGTGCAGGCACAGGTCGATGGCGGCGGCCGTACCCGCCGAGGTGAAGATGTCGCCGTCGGCCACGTACAGCACTCGTGGGTCGAGGTCGACGAGCGGGAACCGGCCGGCGAAGTCCTGCGCGTTCATCCAGTGCGTGGTGGCACGGCGGCCGTCGAGCAGCCCGGCCCCGGCGAGCGCGTACGCGCCGGTGCAGATACCGACGATGCGCTTGCCCCGGGCATGGGCGATCCGCAACGCCTCGACCAGGGCGGGCGGCGGGTCGATCTGGGTGGCCCGGGCGCAACCGGGTACCAACAGCGTGTCGGCCTCGACGAGGTCGTCGAGGCCGTACGTCGGGTCGAGCCACGAGCCGCCGGTGGTCCGCAGCGGACCGGGCTCGGCAGCACACAGTCGCATCTCGTACCAGGGGTCGACGATGTCCCGCCGGTCCGTGCCGAACACCTCCTGCGGCACCGCCAGCTCGAAGATCGGCAGGTTGTCGGTCACCGCCACCGCGACGACGTGCGTACGCATGGCAGAAATCTAACGCAGCGCGGCGCCAATCCACCTGTCCGCCCTGTCCGCCCACGGGCGACGGTGATCCCATGACTCAGACCCACCCCACCCTGGTGAGCGGCGGCCGGATGACCGCCGTCCAGGGTGCCGCCCTCTACGTCGGCGCCGTGCTGGGCACCGGGGTGATCGCGCTTCCCGCGCTGGCCGCCGAGGCAGCCGGCCCCGCCTCGCTGCTGGCGTGGCTGCTGCTGGTGATCGTGTCGGTGCCGCTGGCGGCGACTTTCGCCGCGCTCGGCTCCCGTCACCCGGACGCCGGCGGCGTCTCGACGTACGCGCGAATGGCCTTCGGACCCAGGGCGGCGGCCGTCGTCGGCTGGTGCTTCTACTTCGCGGTGCCGCCGGGGGCCTCGGCGGCGGCGCTGTTCGGCGGTGCGTACGTCGAGGCCGCGCTCGGTGGCGGCACAGCCACCGTGGCGGTCACCGCGATGTTGCTGATGGCGGCGGTCACCGTCACCAACCATTCCGGCGTGCAGATGGCGGGACGGGTGCAGCTCGCTTTGGCCGGTCTGCTGGTCACCCTCCTGCTGCTGACGGTGCTGCTGACCCTGCCGCACGCGTCCGTCGGCAACCTGCAGCCGTTCGCCCCGCAGGGCTTCACGGCCATCGGTCCGGCGGCGGCGCTGCTGATGTGGAGCTTCGTCGGCTGGGAGGCCATCACCCATCTGACGGGCGAGTTCCGTCGACCGGCGCGGGACCTGCCCCGGGCCACCGCCGCCGCGGTCGTCGTGGTCGGTGCGCTGTACCTGGCGGTGGCCTTCGCGACCATCGCGGTACTCGGCTCGGCGGCGGCGGAGTCGGATGCGCCGCTGGGTGAGCTGCTCGCGGTCGCGCTCGGCGGCGACGCCCGCTGGCTGGCCGCCGGGGCGGCGCTACTGCTGACCTTCGGGGCGATGAACGCCTACTACGCCGGTGCGGCGAAGCTCGGTGCGGCGCTGGGCCGCGACGGGGCGCTGCCCGGCTGGCTGGCGCGGGGAAGCGTGGCCGGCGAGGTACCGCGCCGCAGCCTCGCGGTCACCGCCGTCCTGGCCTTCGTGGCGCTGGCCGCCGTGGTGGCCGCCGGGCTCGGCACCCGGCCGCTGGTGCTGGTCGCCACCGGCTCTATCATCACCGTCTACGTGATCGGTGTGGCGGCGGCCCTGCGCCTGCTGCCCCGGCGCAGCCGGGCCTGGTACGCCGCCGCCGCGACCATCGGGGTGGTGCTGCTCCTGCTGCTGATGACCGGCGTCTACCTGGTGTGGCCGGTGGCGGTCACCGGGGCCGCGCTGCTCTACCTCCGGCTACGTGGCCAGATCGCTCCTGAACCGCACCGGGCAGTTGTTACGCTTGGGGCTCGCACGGAACAACCGCGTGGTGGGAACGAGGAGCGCGACATGCTGTCGGGGGACGACGACATCTCGGGGTGAGCAGCCCCGCCGCCTGTGGGGCGGACTGTCCTGTCGTAGCCCTGTCTGCCTGACCGGGGCCCCTGTGGCGTGTCCCGGCCTCCTTCCCGAGGTTTCTCCGATGTCTGGCGTGTGCGTCGTCTGCACCAGTCTGTCCTTTTCCTGGCCCGACGACACTCCGGTGTTCCGGGACCTGTCCTTCACCGTGCCGCCAGGTCGCACCGGTCTGGTCGCCCCGAACGGCGCCGGCAAGTCGACCCTGTTGCGCCTGATCGCCGGTGAGCTGACGCCTGGCGGCGGTGGCGTCACCGTCGAGGGGGCGCTCGGCTACCTGCCGCAGAGCCTCCCGCTGGCCGGTGACCTGACCGTGGCCGAGGTTCTGGGTGTCGCACCGGCGCTGGCGGCGCTGCGGGCGATCGAGGTCGGCGACGCCAGCGAGGAGAACTTCGCCGCGGTCGGCGACGACTGGGATGTCGAGGAGCGCAGCCACGCTGAGCTCGACCGGCTCGGCCTGGGCGAGGTGGCCCTGGAGCGGCCACTGCACACCCTCAGCGGTGGGCAGGTCGTCTCCCTCGGCCTGGCCGCGCAGCTGCTCCGGCGACCGGATGTGCTGCTGCTCGACGAACCGACCAACAACCTCGACATCGACGCCCGGCACCGGCTGTGCGCGGTCCTGGAGAACTGGTCCGGCTGCCTGTTGCTGGTCAGCCACGACCGGATGCTGCTGGACCGGATGGATCGGATCGCCGAACTCGACGGCGGGCAGTTGCGCCTGTTCGGCGGGAACTTCACCGCGTACTCCGAGGCGGCCCAGGCAGCTAGGGAACTGGCCGAGCGCAACGTGCGCAACGCCGAGTTGGAGGTCAAGCGGGAGAAGCGGGAGATGCAGCAGGCTCGCGAGCGGGCTGAGCGCCGCGCCGGCAACGCCGCCCGCAACCTCGGCAGCGCCGGCCTGGCCCGGATCGTCGCCGGTGGCCTCAAGCGCAGTGCGCAGGAGTCGGCCGGCCGGGCCCAGCAGACACACGCCAGCCGGGTCGGCGACGCGCAGTGCCGCCTCGATGAGGCCAGCCGGGCGCTGCGGGATGACCAGACGCTGGCCCTGGAGCTGCCGGAGACCGACGTCCCCGCCGGCCGCACCGTGGTCGAGGGCCAGCGGATGCAGGTGCGGCACGGTGGCCGGGCGCTGTTCGCCGAAGACGGCGTCGAACTGGGCATCCGGGGTCCGGAACGGATCGCGTTGACCGGGCCGAACGGCGCCGGCAAGTCGACCCTGCTGCGCCTGCTGCTCGGCGAACTGGAGCCGGAGGGCGGGCAGGTGCGTCGGGCCGACGGTCGGGTGGCGTACCTGTCGCAGCGGCTGGACCTGCTCGACGTGGACCGTACGGTGGCGGAGAACCTCACCGCGTTCGCGCCGGACCGTCCGCAGTCGGAGCGGATGAACCTGCTGGCCCGGTTCCTGTTCCGGGGTGCCCGCGCCCACCTGCCAGTGGGCGTCCTCTCCGGTGGGGAACGCCTGCGCGCCACCCTCGCCTGCGTGCTGTACGCCCAGCCGGCGCCGCACCTGCTGCTGCTCGACGAGCCCACCAACAACCTCGACCTGGTCAGCGTGGGTCAGCTGGAGAACGCGCTGAACGCGTACCGGGGCGCATTCGTGGTGGTCAGCCACGACGAGCGCTTCCTGCACGACGTCGGTGTGCGGCGGTGGCTGCGCCTCGACGCCGGCGACCTGCGGGAGATTCCGGCACCCGAGCCCGAGTGAGGGTGTCCGGCGGGCGAGAACCGTCCGACCGGGCCCGGGACAAGATTGGCGGCCCAGGGGGCCCGGTGGCGGGCACGGTGGCGGTAGGGTGGGTGTTACTGACGCTGTGTGATCGGGAGGCGGCCGTGGCGTCGAGTCACCTACCCGTCCCGGAGCCTCGAGCTGCTGGCCAGCCGACGCACCGGACGGTGCCCGGCCCGCCGTCGCGCCGTGCTGGCGCCGCGCCGGTACCGAGCCGGGGTGTCGGGGTTTCCCCTCCCGTCCACGATGCCGGGACGCTGGGCCTGGTCGCCCGGCCTGGACGCGACCACTGGTGGCAGGAGCTCGGCGAGAAGGTCCGCGATCGGATGGTCGCCAGGGTCGGCCCGGTGGTCGAGTGGTGGGCGGACTGCGACCACACCGACGTGCAGCGTCCGTACGCGGTCGTGCTCGGCGTACGTGGGCTCGCGGTCGCCAGGCCGACCGTCAACGATCGTGGCGGGCCCGCGCAGCTGGTCACCGTCGTCCCGTTCGTGCCGTCGTCGCTGCGACACGCGGTCGTCGTGCAGAAGCCCACCCGGTTGGTGGCCGGGCGTCCGGAGCTGACGGCCGGCCACCCGGCCCCCTCCGCGGTGGGGGAGGTGCTGTTGCCTCGGCGCATGCGCGACCTGCTCGGTAACCTGCCGGCGGAGGCGCAGGCGCGTCTGCAATGGCCGTTCGTCAACGGCGACGTGCTCGACGGAAGCGACCGCTACTACTGTGGCGGCAGCCACGAGCTGGACGTCTGGGCCTACCTGGCCGGTCGCAGGTGGGTGACGTTTGTGTCCGGTCACGGCGTCGGGCTGGCCGGGCCGGCGCACCGGGCGTCGTGGCGGCTGATCTGCCGGCAGGCCGAGGTCGCCGGGCGATGAGACGCGCCACGGACGAGCCGGACTGCTACGCGGTGCTGGGCGTGGCGCCCGACGCCACTGTGGCCGAGATCCTCCGCGCGTTCCGCCGGCAGGCGCTCGTTCACCACCCCGACCGTGGCGGCGACGCCCACGCCTTCCGGCTGCTCTGCCGCGCCCGGCAGGTCCTGCTGGATCCGGGGCGGCGGACCGCGCACGACCGGCGCCGGGCGGCCGAACCGGCGCCGGGCCGGTCCGGGCAGCCGCCCGGCCCGGAACAGGACGCCGCCGGTCCGTTCGAGTGGGCGCAGGGTGCCGGGCCGGGCAGCGAGGAGCGGTCGTATCGGAGCGCCGGGCGGCGGGCGTACCACGCCCCGTTCTCGGCATACCAGGCCGGCTACTCGTGGCGGCGCAGTGACCGGTTCGCCTGGTGGCGGGGACCGACCCGCTGATCGTGTCGGTCCGGGTTCACCTGCAGACCTTGCCGACCACGGCGGGGCCCAGACCGGCCGGCACCAGGAGGCGCTGGCCGGCATTGACGGCGGTCCTCCTGCCCATGTCGTTGATCTCCTGCAACCGCTTCACCGTGGTGCCGTGCCGACAGGCGATCTTGGTCAGGGTGTCGCCGCGCTCGACCACGATCGTGTCGACGCGCAGGATCGGGGACCGCAACGCGAACGAGGGGAAGGGTCGCGGCCAGGACGAGGTGGGCAGCGGGTCGGTGGGCAGCAGCGGTGCCCACGTGGTCGGTTTGGGCGTGCTCGGCCAGTTTCCGGGGATGTTGGCGGCGGTCCGTGGGTAGCGCTCCGAGCCGTCGGAACCAATCAGCGTGATACCCCATGCTCCGGCCAGGACCAGCAGCACCGTCACGGTGAACGTACGGACGGTCCGCTGCCGTTTGACCTCATCGGCGATGAAGTCCGGCAGTCCGCCGGCGATGTGTACGCCGGTGGTCCGCCCGGCCGGGGCCGAAACGGTCCGCAGCAGCAGCGGCACCGGCTCCCGGACGTCCACCCCGCGGCGCGCCAGGTCCCGGCGAAGCGCCCGCACCGCCGAGCCGTCGCGGGCGGCGGCGGCCACGAGTTCCTCCAGGTCCTGGCCGGTTCGCTCGCCCGGGACGAGTACGTATCCCCTGGTCCAGCTCAGCGCCCACCGCGCCCGGCCGGCACCGGCCAGCGCCTGGCCGACCAGCGCGTACAGCGCCTCGGTGAGTTGCTGTTCGGGCTCGGGTGCGTCGGTGAGCCGGCGGGTGAGTTCGGCCTGCTTGCCGTGTTCCAGCAGGCCGAGGACCGTGCTGAGGGTGGGCCGGGCGGCCATCCCGGTGCCTCGCGCGGCCTCCAGCAGCAGGCTCGCCAGCTCGACGGCGAACGCCTCGGCGACGACGTCGGCCCAAGTGGCCTGCGGCAACCCGGTCGGGCGGCTCGGTGCCCGCGCGAACATCTTCTGCTGCACGCGCAGCATCGGCGCCCGGCCAGCCAGCAGCGGCCCCGCGTCCACCGGGCCGGGGTCGCCGGCGGGCAGGGTCTCGATCATCCTCAGTCGGTGGGCCAGAGGCGGGTGGGAGTCCAGCCAGGAACGGTTCGTCTCGACCGGGAGCTCCTGCAGGCCCGCCAGCCGCTCCCGGACCACCGGATCGTCCAACATGACGGCGAACGTCCCGAACAGATCGTCCGGCACGAAGCCGAGCCGCTGCACGGGACGGACGAACATGTTCAGGAACCCGTTCCAGGCGTGCCCGAGCGCGTGGACCCTGCGCAGCGCCTCGGCCGTGACGGCCGGTCCGACCATGGCCGCCGCGCGGGCGTCGGCCTCCAGCTCCTGGTGGCGGCGCACCGCGAGTGACACCCACAGAAAGATCTTGGTGTACGCCCCGACCACCGCCTGGTAGAACCAGGCGTACCCGCTGATGCCCTGACCCGACTGAACCGTCATCCGCAGCCGGAAGAGCGCGGAGTGCAGCGATGCCGCGCCCCGGTAGGTGACCGCGCCGAACCGGGTGTGCCGGCCGGTGTAGTGGCCGAACTCGTGACAGAGCACCGCCCGCAGCTCCGCCGGCGTCAGCTGGGTGAGCAGCGGCACGCCGAGGTACATGGTCCGTTCGCCGACGGCGAAGCCGAGCAGCCGCGCTTCCTCCGACACCGCCGCGTTGACCTCCGGGGTGAGGTAGATGCGGGTCGGTGGCCGGGCGGCCAACTGATCGGCCAGCTCCTCGACCAGCCGCCACAGCTCGGGAGCCTCACGGCGGGGCACGATGACCGCGCCGGGTGGTGGCTCCTCCGCCCGGCTGACCGACGCGACACCGTAGAGCAGCGCGCAGACAGCCGAGATGCTGCCACCGACCACGAGCGTCCAGCTGCTGCCGCTGGTCGGCGAGGTGAACGCGGCCCAGAGGGTGAGCACGACGAGCACCGTGTTCACGGTGACGAGGATGAACGCCAGTACATAGACCCCGGCGAGCAGCGCGACCGCGAGCAACCCCCGTAGCCAGCCCAGCGCCGCGCCTGTGGGACCCGGCTTCCAGGCGCGGCTGTCGTGCGCCGCCGTGCCGCCCCTGCCGCCGGCGCTCACTCCTGTGCCGCCAGGCGCTCGGCCAGGGCGGCGCGTGCCCGGTCCAGCGTCTGCGGATCGGCCTCGACGGCCGCCCGCAGCCAGGACTGCGTGTCGAGCAGCGCCCGGACCAGCTGGTCCTGCCCGGCACCGATCCGCCTCGCCTCGAATCGACCCGGCCAACCCGCGCCCATCCCGGCCACCAGCGGCGCTCGTCCGTCCACCTCGTTGGCCCCCATCCTGAGCGCCTCCCTCAGCGTCTGACGTGCCTTGGCCACGTTGGCGGCCACTCCGCCGCGGGTCATCCGCAGCGCTTTCGCGATGTCCTGCTGCGACCGGCCTTCCAGGCAGAACAGCACCAGGGTGATCCGTTGGCGGGGCGGCAGCGTGGCGAGCAGGCGGAGCACCTCGCGCGCCTCTGCGGTCTGCTCCGGGCCGGCCTGCACCGGCACCGGAAGGTGGAGCAGTAGCTGCTGGCCGGTCCGCCGCTTGCGGTACGTCTTCCACAGGCGCTGGACCATGACCCGGTGAATCCACGCCTCGGGCGTGTCGTAGGCGGCGATCCGGCCCCACACCCGGTACGCCTCGACGAACGCCTCCTGCGTGGCGTCCTCGGCGTCCGCCCGGTCGCCGCACAACATGATCGCCTGGGCCAGGATGGCCGAGTACGTGCCTGCGAAGAACGTCGTGAAGTCGCGTCGGTGCCCGGCCGATTCGGCGTTCACCGGCCGACCTCCGACGCCGGCAGGATCGGCGCCCGTCGCACGATCACCGCGGTTCCGTCTGGCCCAGTGGTCTCCACCACCCCGCCCGGTCCGGCCACCCACAGCAGGACGGCCATGTTCTCCGCTCCCGCGCGGGCCCGCGCGGGCCATGTGTAGAGCGACACCAGCGAGTAGGCCAGCCGGGCACTCACCACCACAATCACCAATACGACAGTGTCCATCACGTGCCGCTCCTTCCTCCGCTTGCCAACCTCGACATTCGAGTACAGCCAGCCGGGGCCGGAAGGTTTACTCGGGCGCTCCCACGCCGCCGGGCACCAGCGGGTCGACGCACCGGGCGGGGGTGGGCCTTGTCGAATGGTTGAACAAGTGTTTAATCTGGTGTCGTGACGTCGGTGGACATGGGGTCGGGGGAGCGCGGAGGCGAGTTCGCCTCCGCCGACCGGATCCGCGACGCCGCCATCCGGCGGTTCGCCCGCGACGGCTTCCGCGCCGGACTGCGCACCGTCGCCGCCGACGCCGGGGTGACCGCCGGCCTGGTCATCCACCACTTCGGCTCGAAGGACGGGCTGCGCCGCGCCTGCGACGAGCGCGTGCTGGAGGTCATGCGCGAGGAGAAGACGAAGGCCCTGACCGACGGCACCGCGGCGATGCTGCTGGCCCAGATGGCCGAGGTCGAGCAGTACGCGCCGATGGTGCAGTACCTGCTGCGCAGCATGCAGGCCGGCGGGGCGTTGGCGCTCAAGCTGGTCGAGCACATGATCACCGACGCTGAGGCGTACCTGTCCGCGGGGGAGGCCGCCGGGGTGGTCCGGCCCAGCCGGGACCGCGCGGCCCGCACCCGCTACCTGGCCTACCAGGCCACCGGCAGCATGCTGCTCTGGTTCACCCTGCACGGTGCCGACGCGCCGGCTGAGGAGTTCGCCGCCCTGTTCCGCCGCTACATCGAGGAACTCGCGCTGCCCGCGCTGGAACTGTTCACCGAGGGGCTGCTCGTCGACCGGTCGATGCTCGACGAGTACCTGATGTACGTACCGGATCCGCCGCCGGCCGGCGACCCGGACCGCACTGCGGGCTAACCACCACGCTCCCGGCGTGGCTCCCTTCATCCGCGAACCACGCGAACCACCGCTGCATCTCCGGTGGAGATGCTCCGCGACCACATCGGACTCCAGGCTGCTGCCTGGGCTTTTTCGAACGAGGTCTACGACCATGACTGCTGCCATCGACATCCAACACATCGACAAGTCATTCGGGCGGGTCAAGGCGCTGGACGGGCTCGACCTGCGGGTCGAGACCGGTACCGTGCACGGCTTCCTCGGCCCCAACGGCGCCGGCAAGTCGACCACCATCCGGATCCTGCTCGGGCTGCTACGGGCCGACGCCGGTCGGGCCCGGATGCTCGGCGGCGACCCCTGGGTCGAGGCGGTGACCCTGCACCGCCGGCTCGCCTACGTCCCCGGTGACGTCGAGCTGTGGCCCAACCTGACCGGCGGGGAGGCGATCGACCTGTTCGCCCGGCTGCGGGGCGGTACCGACCCGGTCCGTCGCGACGAGCTGTGCCAGCGTTTCGACCTGGACCCGAGCAAGAAGGGCCGCACCTACTCCAAGGGCAACCGGCAGAAGGTGGCGTTGATCGCGGCACTGGCCAGCGATGTGGAGCTGCTGCTGCTCGACGAGCCCACGGCCGGGCTGGACCCGCTGATGGAGGCGGTGTTCCAGGAGTGCATCCGGCAGGCCAAGGACGCCGGGCGGACAGTCCTGCTCTCCAGCCACGTCCTCGCCCAGGTCGAGGTGCTCGCCGATCAGATCTCGATCATCCGGCAGGGGCAGATCGTGGAGACCGGCTCGCTGACCGAACTGCGTCACCTCACCCGTACCTCGGTCGATGTCGTCACCGCCGGCCAGGCCGACAACCTCGCCGGCCTGGCCGGCGTACACGGGCTGCACACGGAGGACGGCCACGTACGCTTCGAAGTCGACGGCGACCAGCTCGCCGCCGTCGTCCGCGAACTGGGCGGACTCGGCGTGCAGGGACTGACCGTCCGACCGCCCACGCTGGAGCAGTTGCTGCTGCGCCACTACGGTGACCAGCTCGTCCAAGACGGCACCGCGCAGGTGGCGTCATGACCACCGCGACCGTCAGCCGCCCGGCGCCCGCCTCTACCCATCGGTCCAGCGCCGTCACCGGCACCGGCACCCTGCTGCGGTTCATGCTGCGCCGCGACCGGATCCGCTTTCCGGCGTGGACGCTCGGCCTGACCCTGCTGATGACGTACTTCGCCACCGCGCTGAACACCATGGTGCAGAGCCCGGAGGACCTGGAGGGGCTGAGCGCCTTCAGCGGCAGCCCGGCCGGCGCACTCTTCGGCGGGCCGGGTTTCGGCTTCGACGAGGTGACCGTCGAGCGCTTCCTCGCCGGACAGTACGGCCTCTACGTGATGATCGGCGCCGCGCTGATGGGCCTGCTCACCGTGGTGCGGCACACCCGGGCCGAGGAGCGTTCCGGCCGGGCCGAGCTGGTCCGGGCCAACGTGGTCGGCCGGTACGCCCAGCTCACCGCCGCGCTGACCCTCGCCGCCACGATGGCGCTGCTGGTCGCGCTGCTACTCGGCGCGACGTTGACCAGCCGTGGGTACGACTCCGGCGGATCGCTGCTGTTCGGTGCCGCCGTCGGCGCGGTGACGCTCGCCTTCGCGGGCATCGCCGCGGTCACCGTCCAGTTGTCGGAGTACCCACGCGCCGCCTCCGGCATGGCCGGTGCCGCGCTCGGTGCCGCATTCGTGCTGCGCGGGCTCGGCGACATGGCGGCGGTGCAGGGCAGCGGCCCGTCGTGGCTGTCCTGGCTGTCCCCGATCGGCTGGTCCCAGCAGACCGCGCCGTACGTCCACGACCGCTGGTGGCCGCTGGCGATCTCGCTGGCGTTCGCGACGGCCGCCACCGCGATCGGCTTCGGGTTGTCGGCCCGCCGGGACTTCGGTGCCGGCCTGCTGCCGCCGCGTCCGGGCTCACCGCGGGCCGCGGCGTGGCTGGCCGGCCCGTTCGCGCTCGCGTTCCGGCTGCACCGGGCCAGCCTGATCGGCTGGACCGCCTCGCTGCTCGTCGCCGGCCTCGCCTACGGATCGTTCACCCAGCCCATGCTCGACGGCTTCGAGAACGCACCCGAGGACATGGTGGCCCTGATGGGCGGTGCGGGGAATCTGCTGGACGGATTCCTTGGCATCATGGGCCTGACGATGGCGCTCGCCGTCGGGGTCTACGCGGTGCTGGCGGTGCAGACGCTGCGCGCCGAGGAGGCCGAAGGGCGGACCGAGCCGGTGCTCGCCACGTCTGTGAGCCGCCGGGCCTGGCTCGGTAGCCACGTGGCGGTGGCGGCGCTCGGCGTACCGTGGCTGCTGTTCGTCGCCGGCCTGGGCATGGGGATCGGGGCGGCGGTGAGCACCGGCGACGTGGGGCTCCTCGGTGACCTGCTGCTCGGCCACCTAGCGCACACCCCGGCGGTCTGGCTGGTCCTCGCCGCCGCCGCCCTGCTGTACGCGGCGGCCCCGAGGGCGTTGCCGGTGATCTGGGTGGTGCTCGGCTACGGGCTGATCGCCGGGTATTTCGCGCCGGTCCTCGACATCCCGGAGGGCGTGCTCCGGCTGTCGCCGTTCGAGCACGTCGGCGACTACCCATTGGAGCAGATCAGCGTGGTCGCGGTCGTGGTCCTGACCGTGCTGGCCGGCGGGTTGGTCCAGGCCGCCGTGACCGTGTTCCGTCGACGCGATCTGGCGGGCGGCGCCTGACGCGCGGGCCCGTCGGGTGCCGGTTCGGCATCTCGACGGGCCCGTCGGTGACGGCGCCGGGGCCTGTCGGTCAGAACGCGCTGACTACGAGGCCGGACTGGCACTGGCAGGTGGTGAAGAGGGGCTCGTGCAACGGTGCCTTCGTCAGAGGTTGTTCCCCCGCACCCAGCCGGCGAGCAGCCGGGCGCAGGCGTCCACCGACTCCTGCCAGGTGCGCTCCGCCCCGGCGCCGGCCTCGTCGCTGACCTGCTTGATCAGGCGCACCGGTACGCCGAACCGCCGTGCCGTCGAGGCCACCGCGTAGCCCTCCATGTCCACCAGCTGGGCCCGCCGGGCCAACGCGGCGCGTACCTCGTCGTCGGCGATGAACTGGTCACCGGTGGCCAGCGCCGGGCCGTCGCCAAGGGCCAGTGGCGCGCCGATGGTCTGGCCGGTGAGCCGGTGAATGAACTCCGTGTCCAGGTCGTGCTGCAGGACGCTGCCGATTTCGTGGGTGCCGTGCCAGCCGGGGTGCAGCGCGCCGGCGGTGCCGAGGTTGATCACTATCGATGGCAGCGTGGAGTGCGCCAGCGTAGCCGCTACTGCGGCTGCGGCGTTGACCTTCCCCATACCGGTGAGCAGCACCGGGAGTTCGGGGTCGAGGTGGGCGGCCTCCTCGGCGAGAGCCAGGACGAGCAGCGGACGGTCCGGGCTGATCGTTCCTCGAAGATCCATCGGGCGATGGTAGCCGTCGCCGCGGCGACCCCTCCGACATCGCCGAGGCCAAACTTGCCTGGCGACAAACACTGTGGTCAGAATGACCACATGGCGGTCGACGCGAGGTGAGGACGCCACCGGAACGTGCCGGTGACCGTCCGGCCGACGGCGGCATCCGGACCGCGGACGGTCCGGCCCTACCGACGGCGCTCTTCGACCCCGCCCGGCTGGCCGCGGTGCGCCGCACCGGGCTGCTGGACACCGGCCCCGAAGAGCCCTTCGACCGGTTGTCCCGCCTCGCGGCCACGATGCTGGGCACCCCGTTCGTCCTTGTCACTATCGTGGACGAAACCCGCTCGTTCTGAAAGAGCGGTGTCGGCATCGACAGCGCCGACCCCGTCGACCGACAGAACATCGTCGAGCAGTCGTTCTGTCAGTACGTCATCGGGACCGACAGCGAGCTGATCGTCACCGACGCCCGCGTGGACGACCCCACCCGCGACACCCCTCCATCGAGCTGATGGGCGTCGTGGCCTGGGCCGGGTTCCCGTTACGGTCGCCCACAGGCCAGACGCTCGGCACGTTCTGCGCCGTGGACACGGTCCCCCCGCAGTGGAGCCAGCAGGACATAGAGGTGCTACGTACCCTCGCCTACGCGGCCTCCGGTGAGATCGCGCTACGGGACGCCCTGCACGAGGCGCAGGCGGCGGTGCAGCGCGCCGATCTGGTCGCGGTGCAGGCGTCGAATTCGGCGTTGACGTTGCAGGAGAGTCTGCTGCCACCCCGGCTTCCGCAGATCCCCGGCGTCCAGGTTGCCGTCCGCTACCGCCGTGGGGCGGGCGGCGAGGACGTCCTCGGCGACTCCTACGACGTCTTTCCGTCCACCGGCAGAAGCTGGGCAGCGATCGTCGGCGACGTCTCCGGCAAGGGCCCGGAGGCAGCCAAGACCACCGCCCTGGCCCGTTACACCCTGCGGGCCGCTGCGGTCCTCAGCTCCGTGGCCAGCCAGAATCTCGCCACCCTGAACACCGCCCTGCTCGAGTGGTACACCGATGACAGTCAGTACCTCACCGCCGTCTACGCGACGATCCGGGTCACCGGCACCGGCGCCAGCGTCCAGGTCAGCTGCGGCGGTCACGATCCGGCACTGGTCCGGCGGGCCGGCGGAAAGGTCGAGCCGGCCATACTCGTTCTGCGCGTCGCCACCTCACCGTCCTGACCGTCGAAGCGACGTAGGCTGCTCGGGTGGAGCAAGAAGATCGAATCGCGCTGTTCCTTGACTACGAGAACCTGGCACTGGGTGTGCGTGACCACCGGGGTGGTGCGGTCTTCGACTTCCGGCCCATCGCCGACGCGCTGGCCGAGCGCGGCCGGGTGGTGGTGCGGCGGGCGTACGCCGACTGGTCGTTCTTCGACGAGGACCGGCGGATGCTGACCCGGTCGCACGTCGAGTTGATCGAGATTCCGCAGCGGATGGGTGCGACGCGCAAGAACGCCGCGGACATCAAGATGGCGGTCGACGCCATCGAGTTGGCCTTCGAACGCGACTATATCTCCACGTTCGTGCTCTGCACGGGCGACAGCGACTTCACCCCTCTGGTCCACAAGCTCCGCGAACTCAACAAGCAGGTCATCGGTGTCGGTGTGGAGAACTCCACCTCGGCGCTGCTGCCGCCCGCGTGCGACGAGTTCCTCTACTACGACCGCCTGGAGGGCGTCGACATCCCGCCGACGCGGGCCCGGCGCGCCCGTCCGGCCCGACTATCGGGTCCCGAACCGCAGCCAACCGAGCAGGTGGAGCCCGGGCAGGTGGAGCCCGAGCAGCGGCCGGCCGAGGAGCCCGCACGTGACGTCGACGCCCTCGCCGTGCTGGTGGCCCAGACCGTGGCCGGGCTGCAGGGCGGGTCCGGCGGTGCGCTGACCGCGTCGAGGTTGAAACGCACCCTGCTGCGCAAGGATCCGACCTTCAGCGAGTCGGACTACGGGTATCGCACCTTTGGCGAGATGCTGCGCCACCTCGCCGAGCAGCGGGTGATCGAGCTGGCGGCAGGCCCCGCCAAGGGCGACCCGGAGGTTTCCCTGCCGGAACACGGCGACCGTGAGGTGGCCTTCGCGCTGCTCCGATCCGTGCTACAGGATCTCGGCGGCGAGGTGGCACTGTCCGGACTGAAAAACCAACTGCGGCGGGTGCGGCCGGACTTCAGCGAGAAAAAGCTGGGCTACCGCAGCTTCCTCCAGTTCTGCAAGGCGGCTGCGACCAGTGGCGCGGTGGTCCTGCGGTGGAGTCCTGAAGCGGACGACTACCTTCTCAACGCCCAGCCGGACTGAACGGCCGCACCGTCGATCACCGACCGCATGCTCCGGGCGATCCGCTCCGGGCCGCCTCTGGTCTCACTGCACGATGGCATCCTCGACTGACGCCGTCCCCGCCCCGCCGGACGTGGTCCCGGCGGGGCGGGGAGGTCGCTGCGTGTGCGGTTACCAGGTGGTCAGGCCGAGGCCGATCGTCCTGGTGAGCGTGGCGTTGTCGTCGTCACCGTCCAGCGACCAGATCATCGCCCCGCCCAGGCCGGCCCGCCGGATGTAGAGCGTCTTCTGCAGCACAACCGCCGGATCGTCGTACGTTCAGAAGGTGGTGCCGTCGAAGAGCCAGGCGTGCCCGGCCCGCAGGTCACGGTGCACGGTGCACGGTGAAGCCTTCGCGGGCCAGGTTCTTCAGCTGCCTGTAGTCCTCGTACCCGGGCGCGTGGGTGGCCGGCGCGGGGCCGGCCGCGGGCTGGAACAGGCCGTTGCCGCCACCGGTGACGCCGGTCCAGCCCTGGCCGTAGCACGGAATGCCGAGGACCAGCTTGTGTCGGGGTGCCAGCCGCCGCACCGTGGCGGCAGTGACGACGACCGAGGAGTCGCCGGGCACGACGACGCCCGGCTCCCGGTAGAGCAGGCGATGCGTCGCGGTGTCCCGCTGACCCGGCGGCGGCACCATCGGCACGAGCAGCGACAGGCCGTCGATCCGCTGCGGCTGCGCCGCGGCCAGCCCCGCCGCGAGGTAGCCGCCGTACGAACCGCCGCTCACCGCGTAACGTCCGGCGACTGCGACGTCGACGATCGCGTGCACGACGGCGAACACGTCGTCGGTCCCGCCGCCCCAGTCGGGCGCGACGGTGCGACCCATGCCGGGCAGTTCGGGGTAGAGCCGCCGCCAGCCGGGACGGTCGGCGAACAGCGGCTCGTGCACCCCGATGGCACACCTGTTGTCGACGCCTATGCCGTGCAGCACGACCAGGGTACGTTCGGCGTCATCCGCCCCGAAAATCGTCATAGTGGACAGCGACCCCGCGTACAACGAGGAACGGCATGGCCGAACAGTACCCACGCCAGCCCGGCCCTCGTCGATCTAGGGGCGAATCTCGTTAGTCGATCTTCGGTAGCGGCGATAGGCCCTAGATCGACGGGGTGGGCCGGCGTCGGCCGGAGACGGGCTCCGGCCCAGCGGAGGGCCGCCGGGCCGGAGCGTGCTGCTGTCGGAGCTCAGGTGCGGGTCAGCTTGTCCGTACCGAACCGTTGATCCTGCTGTCCCGGATGGTGGCGCCGATGGCGTCCACCGAGCCGTTCACTCGGCTCTCCACGATCGACACCACGGAGGCGTTGACCGCGTGGAGCGAGCCGTTCAGGTTCGAATCGAAGACGATCAGCCCAGCACCCGGGTTGACTTTGATCGCGCCGTTCTGGGTCACGCCGTCCATGCAGGTGACTCCCGTCTTGATGGTCATGCTGCCGTTGTGCCGGCCCCGCAGGACGGTGGTGCAGGCCGGGTAGCTCGGTTGCGTCTGCACGTTCAGCTCGGTGAAGGCCACCGCGCGGGCGTTGTTGGTCAGCGGGTCGTCGAGCTTGAGGACGTCGAAGCCCTTCTGGATGTCGTTCGAGTAGATGTATCCGTTGTGGTAGTACGTCGACCAGGCCCCGCCGAGAATGCGGCGGGTCTCCGAGAGTGGGCCTCGCTCCCAGAAGGCGATCTCGACCGGGTTGGCCGAGTCGGTGAAGTCGATCACCGAGACGCCGCCCTGGTACCAGGCCTGGACCATGATGTCGCGGCCCATCGCCGGGATCAGCGACCCGTTGTGCGCCACGCAGTTCTCCAGGCTGGTGTTCGCACGGGGGATCTTGAAGTAGCTCCTGAAGACCAGCTCGCGGTCCGTACCGGAACCCACGATGTCGTAGATCCCGTTGGCGCCCTGGTCGGCCCGGTAGCTGCTGGTGCAGATCGCGCCGCTACCGCCACCGAGCTCGTCGGTGAAGATCACCTTCGTGCCGGCGTTGTTGAACGTGGCCGAGTGCCAGAACGCGAAGTTCGTGTCCCGGACCTGGCTCAGGATCACCGGGCTCTCCCGGTCGGAGATGTCCATCAGGACGCCGTCGCCCATACACGCCCCGGCGGCCAGATCCAGCTCCGGGTACGTGGTGATGTCGTGGCAGCCGCTGGTGTTGGTGTTGCCGGCGGCACCCGGGAACAGAACCGGGGTCGCCACCACCGAGGCGCTGGTCGGGGCGGCCAGTGGCACCTCGATGATCGAGATCTTGTCGTGCGGCGGCCTGCAGTAGAACGCGTTGTTCGAGGGGCTGTACGACTGGACGTAGACGTAGACGCTCCGGTCGTCCTTGCTCGGCACCAGCGTGAGGGTGTGCGAACCGCAGTCGGTGCGGACCGACTTGATGTACTGCGGGTTCGCCTTGTCGCTGATGTCGAAGATCCGGACGCCCTCCCAGGAACTCTCCTGGGTCGTCGAGCCGCTGTCGCTGCTGCACGAGTCGTCGCTGCGCGCCGAGTCGACCGCGAGGAACAGCAGGTTGCCGAAGACCGACGGGTCGCCCTGCGCGCCGGGGCAGACGACCTGGCTGACGACCTGCGGTGCGGTGGGGTAGCTGATGTCGAGGACGTTGAATCCGTTGTAGTTGCCGGCGAACACGTAGTCACCCTGGAACGCCAGGTCCGAGTTGTAGGAGCTCTCGCTGGCGAACCCGCCGAACTTGGGGATGTTGGCGATCTGCTGGAGGTTGGCGGAGCTGACGATCTCGTCGACACCAGGGATGGCGTTCGTCGTGGTGTCGGCGGCGCTGCTCGCCGGTGCCGCCGTCACGCCGGCGAGGAGAAGGGCAGTCGTCGCGGCCAGCTTGATGGCCAGCTTTCGACTCCCACGTGGGGTTGGTGGGGACATGTAGGACACCCTTCGTCATGGGTGGTCGGGGTAGCGGGACGATAACCGTGGGCAGTGCGTGGATCGCTGCCCTAGTGGTCACGGTTCAGCAACACGACCGGTGGCGGGTGGGCGCAGACTGCCGCAGGTAGGGCATATTCGAGCCTTTCGGCCCCCGGGCCCTCTTGTGACGGGCCGGTCCCGCGCTAACATCCCCGCCAGGTCGGACACACGGCGGGAGTCGCGTTGTGCTAGGTGTACGGATCCAGGGGCTTCTCCGGCGACCCCGGAGGATCCTGCTGGTCGAACTGGCCGTGCTCGCGGTGCTGGCCATCGGGTTGGTGGCCGTCGCCTGGTGGCCCGACGGCGACTCGACGTCGGAGGCGACGGTGGGCGGCCCGGCACCGATCGAGCTGCCCGGCCTGCCGGACAGCACGGCGCCGGTGCTGATGCCAGGGCGTCCCGGTGAGCCGGCGCAGTCCCTGCCGGCGAACGAGATGTCGGCGATGCCGCGGGCGCCGCACAACAACGCTGACATCCGCTTCGTCACCATGATGATCCCGCACCACGAGCAGGCGTTGGTGATGGCCAGGTTGGTGGCGGAGCGGGGCGCGAGCCCGAAGATCAAGAGCATGGCGGACCGGATCCTGGCGGGCCAGGAGCCGGAGATCAAGGTGCTGGAGGCGTGGCTGGCCGATCGGGGTCTGGACCGCAACTCCGGTGTTGATCATTGGCACAGCATGTCCGGTATGCAGTCGGCCGATGCGTTGAACCGCCTCACCGCCGCCCGGGGTGTCGAGTTCGACCAGATGTTCGTCGCCATGATGACCGACCACCACCAGGGCGCGATCGAGATGGGCAGGGAGGCACTGACCCTCGGTGCCGACGTGATCATCAACGAGATGGCCGGCAGCGTCGTCGTGGAGCAGAGTGTCGAGATCAACCGGATGCGCGAGGCGCTGAACGGTCCGAACTAGACCGTCCGAGGGTTCCATGCCGGCCGCGGACGTCGACACCGGTCGGGCTGTGGTGTGTGCCGTCATCGCCGTCGAACAAGCAGCTATGCACAGTGTGTATAACACTGGTGTATAGTCGCTCCCATGTCACTTGGCTATGTCCTGTTGGGCCTGCTTGAGCGGGGTCCGAGGCACGGTTACGACCTGAAGCGGTCCTACGACGACCAGTTCGGTTACGGGCGGTCGCTGCACTACGGCCAGGTCTACGCGACCCTGGCCCGGCTGTTGAGAAACGGCCTGGTGGAGGTCGAGTCCGAACCCGGAGACGGTCCGGACCGCAAGCGGTACGCGATCACCGGTGCGGGGGTCACCGACGTGCAGCGGTGGCTGGCGCAGCCGGAGCAACCCGAGGCGTACCTGCAGAGCAAGCTCTACATCAAGATCGTCCTGGCGCTGCTCACCGGCCGGGACGCGGCCGACCTGCTGGACGTCCAGCGGTCCGCGCACCTGGAGCAGATGCGGACGCTGACCAACCGCAAGTTCGCCGGCGACCTGGCCGACCAACTCGTCTGCGATCACGCGCTGTTTCACCTGGAAGCCGACCTGCGTTGGCTGGAGCTGACGGCGGCCCGGCTGGACCAACTCCGCGCCCAGGTGCGGGAGGGGACGCGATGAATGCCTCGAAGACCGACGGTCCGCTGCTGGTCGCGACGGACCTGACCAAGACGTACGGGTCGACGCCGGCGCTCGAAGGCGCCTCGTTGCGGGTGCACGCGGGGGAGGTGCTGGCGTTGATGGGGCCGTCCGGCTCCGGCAAGTCCACACTGCTGCACTGCCTGGCCGGGATCGTCGCGCCGGACTCGGGTCGGGTCAGCTATGCCGGTGACGACTTGTCTGCCATGTCGGACACGCGGCGGAGCGCGCTGCGCCGCACGGACTTCGGCTTCGTGTTCCAGTTCGGCCAGTTGGTACCAGAGTTGACCTGCCGGGAGAACGTGGCGCTGCCGCTACGGCTGGCCGGCGTCCGGCGGCGGGAGGCCAACCGGCGCGCGGCCGAACTGATGGAGCACCTCGAGGTTGCCGACGTGACGGACAAACGCCCCGGCGAGACCTCCGGCGGGCAGGGCCAGCGGGTCGCCGTGGCCCGCGCGCTGGTAACCGACCCCCGGGTCATCTTCGCCGACGAGCCGACCGGCGCCCTCGACTCGCTCAACGGCGAGCGGGTGATGCAACTGTTCATCACGGCTGCCCGGCAGACCGGTGCGGCGGTGGTGCTGGTCACCCACGAGCCGCGGGTGGCCGCGTACTCCGACCGGGAGGCCGTGGTCCGCGACGGCCGCGTCCGCGTCCCGGAGCAGGTACGGTGAGCGCCGCCGACGGGCGGGCCCGTCGCGGCCGGCTGGCCTGGGTCGGTGACCTGGCCCTGGGGGTGCGCCTGAGCGTGGCCGGCGGCCGATCCGGCTGGACCAGACTGGCGCTGATCTCGACCGGCGTCGGGCTGGGGGTGGCACTGCTGCTGACGGCCAGCGCCCTGCCCACCGTCGGCGCGTCCCGCGACAACCGGAGCAGCGCGCGGATGCCAGGTCCTGAGGTGGCCGCGGCCGGACCGGACACCCTGCTGTACGCGGTCGTCCGGTCGCAGTACCGCGACGTACGGATCGAGGGTCGCCTACTTCGGCCGGAGGGTGATCGGGCGCCGGTGCCGCCCGGCCTCGACCGGCTACCGGCTCCCGGGGAGATCACTCTCTCGCCGGCTCTGGCGCAGCTGTGGAACTCCCCGGACGGTGGGCTGCTGCGGGAGCGATGGGGCGGCCAGGTGGTCGGGGTCATCGGCCCGGCCGGGCTCACCGGGTCGCGCGAGCACTTCTTCTACCTGGGCACCGATCAGCTCAGCAAGGACCCGTACCATACGCAGCGGATCAGCGCGTTTGGTGGCGCTCCGGGAGAGTCGGACGGCCTGCCGCCGGTGCTGCTGGTGCTGACCGCCCTCGGCCTGGTGGTCCTGTTGCTACCCGTGATGATCTTCGTGACGACCGCGGTGCGGTTCGGCAGCGAGGCCCGGGACCGGCAACTGGCCGCGCTGCGGCTGGTGGGCGCGGACGTCACCATGACCCGCCTGGTCGCGGCCGGCGAGACTTTGGTCGGCGCGGTGCTGGGGATGGGTCTCGGCATACTGGTCTTCCTCGGTGTGGGGCCGCTCGTCGGCGAGCTGGTCCCGGACCGGTTCAGCTTCTACCGGGCCGACCTGCGCCCGGTGCCGATGCTGGTCGCGTTGGTCGTGCTGCTGGTGCCCGTGTCGGCCGTGGCGGTCACCCTCTCGGCGTTGCGGCAGGTGCTGATCGAGCCGCTCGGCGTGGTCAGGCGGGGTGTCGCACGAGGCCGCCGGTTGTGGTGGCGGTTGATCCCACCGGTGCTGGGCCTGCTTCTGCTTGCTCCCCTCCTCGGCGGGTTGCCGCAAGGCGGTGGCCCGATCGTCGAGGCGCAGATCACCGCGGGGCTCACCCTGCTGCTGGTCGGCATCGCGTTGCTGCTGCCCTGGTTGGTGCAGGCGGTGGTACGCCAGTTGGGTGGCGGCGGTGTCGCCTGGGAACTCGCGGTACGCCGGTTGCGGCTCGACAGTGACACCGCCGTGCGGGCGGTTGCTGGCATCGCGGTCTCGGTCGCTGGCGTGATCGCTGTCCAGGGCGTGTTGGGTGCGGCCCAGGCACAGCTCTCCACCACCCCGGCACCCGCCGATCGGTTCCAGGCCACCGTGTATGCGACGTCCGCCTCCGAAGATCAGTTGCGGGACCTGCCGCAGGCCCTGGCTGAGCTGCCCGGCGTCCGTGCGGTCGGCGGCGTCTCCCACCTGGGTGGGTCGCCGGAGACCGCCGGTCGGCGGATCGTGCTGGGGGTCGCCGACTGCGTGGCCCTGGCACAGTACGCCGAGCTCGGCACCTGTGCCGATGGCGACAGCTTTGCCGTTGGCGGCCAGGACGGTGCTGTGGCCGGTATGCCGCTGACGTTCGAAGATCGGGTGCAGGGAGCACAGTGGACGGTGCCGGCCGACATCCGCCCGGTGCAGCTGTACTCGGCCATGGTGGGGTCGATGGACTTTCTGGTCACTCCGGCGGCGCTCGACTTCATCGTGCCGGCACCGGACACCGTGCACCTGGGGCTGGAACCCAGCGACCCGGACGCGCTAGAGCGGGTGCGTAACGTGGCGGCCCGGACGGATCCCTTCGCGGCCGTCCAGTCCGTCGAGAATCAGCACACCTCCACCCTTCTGGCCAGCGTCCAGCAGGCGGTGCAGGTCGGTGCGGTCGCGTTGCTGTTGCTCATCGGTGCCAGTCTGCTGGTCAACGTCCTCGAACAGCTGCGTGAGCGGCGGCGGCTGCTGGCGGTGCTTGCCGCCTTCGGTACCCGCCGCCGGACCCTGTCCTGGTCGGTGCTGTACCAGGTGGGGATTCCGGTGGCGCTGGGGTTGGCGCTGGCCGTCGTCACCGGCAGCGGACTCGCCGCGATGCTGCTCTCCGTGGTGGGCGAGCCGGTCGGGTTCGACTGGGCGGCGACCGCCGGGGTTTCCGGCGCCGCCGCGCTGATGGTGCTGGCCGTCACGGCCGCCAGCCTGCCGCTGCTCTGGCGGTTGACTGCGGCTGAGGGGTTGCGCAGCGAGTAGCGCCCTCTCGGCATGGCCACCGCGGCCTGCACCGCCCCGAGCGGGTCGCCGACCGAAACTATGCACGACTGTGCACTTGTTGTATCTCAACCTAATCCGCAGCGGGTCCACGCCACCGGCAGCTCGTCCGCGGGACGATGACCCAGGCCCCGGGCGGATGGACCGGCACCAACAATCCGCCGACGCGGTTCACCCTGAACGGAGCAGCCTGCTCCTGACCTGACCGGCCCGTTGGTGCCCGCAACTGTCAGCCGGACACCAACGGGCCTGAGGGCCGGCCGGCGGACGGGCCGGCGCCCGCCCCGGCCGGCGAGCTGGTCGACGAGATTCAGGTCCGGGCGGAGCTGGGCATCGTGGGCGACCGGTACTTCGGCAAGGCGGCGCACCGCGAGGCGGGTGTGACCGTGATCGCGGCGGAGTCGCTGCCGCCGGGCGTCGGCCTGGCACACGGCGACGCCCACCAGGCCATGAACGTCGCCGCGGTGGCGATCGCGGCCCGGTGGTCCGTGCCGGACGCCGGCATCTGGGAGCTGCCGCCGCGGCAGTGAACGCAGCAGCATTCGTCGCGGTGCGACCAGGAGCAGCGTTCCCAGGCGACCCGCACCAGGACGCAGGTGCGGCGCAGCGGGACACGGCCGCTGACGCCGGCCCGGCCGTCGAGGTCGTCAAATCCCCCTGGCCGGTCGAGGCGTCGGTCAGCGATGATGGCGAGGCCGTCGGAGGTGCACGCCGACGACCCGGCGCCGGGCGGCTGCGCGGCACGAACCGGCGGCCCGACGACCGGACGGGAGACCCATCATGGATGTCACCGAGCGTCGTGAGCTGGCCCGGGTCGGTCTCGACGGACCCCTGGGCGGCAATGCCGCCGCCGCGCGGGCCACTGCCGGGGCGCTGGCGCAGGTCGAGTCCGCCGTGGCCGTGGTGCTCGTCGAGGGCATCAGCGACCAGATCGCCCTGGCGGCGCTCGCGGCCGGCCGTGGCCGGGACCTTGTGGCTGAACGGGTCGTCATCGTGCCGATCGGCGGGGCGCACGCGATCGGCCGTTTCCTGACCATGCTGGGTCCGCTGGGCCCGGAGGTGCGGCTCGCTGGCCTCTGCGATCTGCAGGAGGAGGAGATCTTCCGGCGTGGCCTGACCGAGGCCGGTGTCGGCGCGCCGCGCACCTGCGCCGAGCTTGAGAACCTCGGGTTCCACGTCTGCCTCGACGACCTGGAGGACGAGCTGATCCGGGCCGTCGGTCCCGCAGGCGTGGAGGCCCTCTTCGACTCGCAGGGCGATCTCCGTTCGTTCCGGTCCTTCCAGAGCCAGCCCGCCTGGCGTGGCCGGGAGCACGACGCGCAACTGTGGCGATTCGTGCGCAGCAGCTCGCGCCGCAACCTGCGCTACGTCCGCCTGCTCGTCGAGGCGGCAGTGGCCCGGGACACCGTGCCCCGGCCGCTCGACGCGCTGCTCACCGCCGTGGGCGGGGACGGTCTCTCGCCCGGCCACACCTCGCCCGCCAGCAGCGGCGACACCGCTCCCGGCGCGACGGAGCGGGCGTGGAACTCCACCGACCCGAACGGGACACCTCGCAAGCCGATGCGTATCCGGAGGCGTGGGTGACGCTCGGCGTTGCCGCCGCACGGGCGGCAGACATCGAACTTTCCGAACCAGGAAGCGGTGACTTCGTACCTGGAGGAACCGCGCACCCTGACCTCGGCGAGCCGTTGGGCAAGATTCTGGCCGGCGTCCGGGCTTGTCTGCCGGGGAGGGTGCGCTGGACTGGGTGAAGCCTGCAGGGCCGGGTGGTCGGGTCTGGTCAGGGCGCGAGGCCGAGGGCGCCGGTTGCCAGGCTGTCGCTGAGCTCGCGGGCCAGGGCGGCTCCGGTCGCTGCCGCGCCGTCGAGGATGGCGCGGAACACGACGAGCTGGTGGAAGGCGCGACCGTACGTCTGTTGTTGCTCCAGCGGCAGGACGGGGATGGTGAGCCGCCGGATGTCGATGCGTAGGGCGCCGTTGGCGGTGCTGGCGGGGCGGCCGGCGATGCGCGCGTTGTCGGTGCGGGAGATGACGCCGGCGACGAACCACGGGTCGAAGCGGGTCGGGTCGACGCGGATCAGTTGGGCGCCGGGCCCGAGTTCCGCGCCGACCTGGGCGGGTGTCGCCACCCGGGCGCTGATCCGGTGGCCGATGACGGGGACGAGGATGTCGCCGGGGCGTACCGTCGGTCCGGGTTCGTCGTCGTCGGTGCGGGTGGTCGAGCCGGTGGCCGGGCCACCGGCCAGGATGTCGGTGGCGGTCAGCACGGCGGTGCCGGCGGTGGCGCGGGTGGATCGGGTCCGGGAGACTGCGCGCCGGACGGAGATGCTGCCGGATCGGATCAGGTCGGCGATGTCGGCCTGCGGGGCCTCGCGCAGCGGTGGCCGCGCCGCCTGCCGTACTGCCGGCAGACCGCCTCGCAGCTGGTCGAGGAGTCGGTCGAAGTCGTCGAGGCGGGCGATGGTCCGGGTCGGGTCGGTGGTCAGCTTGCCGGCCTGCGGCAGGTGGCGTTGCGGTGTCAGGTCGACCTGGTCGTCGAGCATCTCGATGATGGGCACGCTGCGGTGGACGCCGGGCTCGTCGGTGTAGTCGTCGGACTGGTACGCCGCCCACGCGGTGCCGACGATCTCGGTGAGGCTCCGGCCGGCCGATGTGGCGGTGGTGTCGACCACGAGCAGGTCGGGGCTGCGTGGGTGCTGTGGATCCGGTGGGGTGAGCACCCAGACGTGCAGGCCGATGCCGGCCGGCGGCATCATTCCGGCCGGTAGGGCGATGACGGCGCGCAGTGCGCCGCGGCGGATCAGTTCGGCGCGGACCCGGCGGCCGGCGGGGCGTGAGGCGGCGGCCGGCGGCATGAGCACGACGGCGGTGCCGTGTGGGGCTAGGTGGGCCAGGGCGTGCTGCACCCAGGCGAGTTCCGGTTCGGTGCGTGGGGGCAGGCCGTAGGCCCAGCGTGGGTCGTAGGCGAGCCGGTCGTGGCCCCACTCGTGGATGCCGAACGGGAAGTTCGCCACGACCACGTCGGCCCGCAGGTCGGGCAGCGCGTCGGCGAGCAGGCTGTCGCCGACGTGTATGGCTGGGGGTGGTGCGTCGTGGCCGGCTCGGTGGGCCCGCAGCTGCACGAACCACAGCCGCAGCAGGGTGATCAGGGCGTACTGCGGGTTGACCTCCTGTGCGTGGCAGCGGGTGACGGTGCCGGCCCGCAGGGCCCGGTCGGCGGCCATCCGCAGGATCGATCCGGTGCCGCTGGTGAAATCGAACGTGTGGGCTCCGTGGCCGGCGAGGGCCAGTAGCACCTCGGCGACGGTGTCCGGCGTGCCGGCCAGGCCGGACAGCGAGTGGGCCGAGGTGGCGTACTGGCTGTGCAGGTATTCGAAGGCGGCTTCCGGGCCCTGCTCGGCGCCGAGTTGGTCGACGGTGCCCAGCAGCGTGGTGAGCTGCGCGGTCCACTGCTTCGGTACCAGGTCGCCGACCAGCTGGGCCAGCTCGGGGTGCAGGGTGTGCAGTCGGGTGACGAGCTGCCGGGCGGTGGGCAGGTCGCCGCCGGGGGTGTCGGGCGCTGCGGCGCGGGCGAGGAGGAGCGCGCCGGCGATGCTGAGCACGTCACTGATCTGCGATGTCGGTTGGAAGCTCTCGATCTGCCGCCAGGCCCACTGTTCGGTGGTGGCCCGGTGCAGCCGGCCGTGCCGGCGGAGCCACTGCTCGACTTCCCCGGCGTCGAAGGACGGGCTGGCCGGGGTGCCGCCGACCGGTGCTGGGAAGTCGACGTACCGGCGACGCCAGTTGCTCACCGCGGCCCGGCCGACATCGGCCAGTCGGGCGATGCCGCTGGCGGTCAGGGTGGCCTTGCTGGGGGCTGTGCCCGGCTTTCGACTCACACGTGAACGCTATCATGGTAATTAAGCTTGTGTGCATTGTTCACAGGCTCTATGTTTCTCGGCAGTTCCGCTTCACAAGCCTGGTTGGAGGACCGATGCCACGTCGTGGGCGCAGCACCACCATCGGAAAGATCGCAAAGGTCCATCAGGACCGTCGGGTCTCCGAGATCCGGGTCCTCGGCGAGTTGCTGCGGTGCGAGCAGGCCCCCACCTCCGGCCGTACCTCGCCGCCGCACGACACGCTGGTCCGCACGGCCACCCGCTGACCGCGCTCTCACCACGTCACGACGATCGAAGGAGGACCATGAACACCCTTGTCCGTAACCACGATGCCGCCCGCGCCATCCCCGTGCTTTCCGCCGGTCGAGTTCGTCGTGGACGGTGTGCGGCGATTCGGCTCCGGCTCCGGCTCCACCCACACCACCACACCCCAGGCGTACGCGCGAGTGCGCCTTGACTCCGTGCTCGGCGCGGCGATCGCCGACGCGTACGTGGCGGCGCCGGTCCGCGACGAACGGGCCTACGCCGCGTACGCGGCGTTCTGCCGGGAGACCCTCCAGCAGTATCACCTGCTGGTGGGCCGGCCGGAGTTCGGTGGCCTGGGTGTGGCGGTGCGGATCGTCGACGAGGACCCGTACGCCGACGTCGAGTCGATGGTCGAGGACGTGCGGCACCGCCGCCTGAAAATTTTCGCCAGCGCGGCCAGCGGCAACCCGCATCCCTACCTCAGCGACGGGGAGAACGACATGTTCCGGGCGGTGCACGACGTCTTCGGTCACGCGGGAAGTGGCCGTGGCTTCGACCGGCACGGCGAGGAGGCCGCCTGGTTGAAACACAGCGCCATGTACTCGCGGCTGGCCGCGCGTGCCCTGACCACCGAGACGCGCGGGCAGAACTGCGCCCAGATCTTCCGTTACGGGGCGGGTCGCTTCGCCGAGCAGAAGGCCGCGCTGCTGCCCCGGCTGTTCAGCGATCCGCGCCTGGTCCGCGTCGTGGGGAAGGAGGTGAGGCCGGTCGCCCGGTGCTGAGCCGGGCGATCTCCCGGCGCAGCTGCGCCACGGCCGGATCCGCTGGCCCGTCGGCCCGCTCCCGGCTGTGGAGCAGCGAGTTGAACTGCCGCAGCGCCCGATCGTGTTCGCCGAGCGCCACATGGGCCCGTGCGGCACGCAGTCGCAGGTCGAAGACCGTCGAGTCGTCGTCGCCGTGCTGCCGGGCCCGGTGCTCGGCGAGCCGCCGCCACTGACGGGCGGCGGCCCTGAACTCCCCGGCGGCCGCTAGATGTTCCGCGTGCCGCGCGGCCTGCCCGGGGTCGATCGCGCTCGGCCCCGGGGTGGAACCCGCCCGGAAGCGGGCCTGCTGCGGGACGCGTCCGACGATCGCGGCGTACGCCCGCACGGCTGCGGCGGAGTCGTCGAGCACGCCGGGGATCGGCGGCAGGTCCTGGCAGAGCGGCACCAGCACGGGGTAGACGTCGGCGGCGGTGGCCGGCCGGTCGTCGGGGTGTCGCGCCAGCAGCGCGTGCACCAGGTCGTCGAGCACGGCCGGTGTCTCCGGCCGCAGCTCGGCGGGGCGTGGCGGGGCAGTCTCCAGCTGGTGCCGCACGGTGGTCGCGGTGGTCGCGTCGTCGAACGGTGGTCGGCCGGTCAGCAGGTCGAAGAGGGTGGCCCCGAGCCCGTACAGGTCGGTGCGGTGATCGGGCTGCTCGCCACGGATCTGTTCGGGGGCCATGTAACCCAACGTGCCGAGGGCCTGCCCGGTCTGGGTGATCTGCGAGTAGCGGTCGTCGTCGGGCATGACGGCGAGACCGAAGTCGAGCACCTTGACCGCGCCACTGCGGTCCAGCATGGCGTTGCTCGGCTTGATGTCCCGGTGCACGACACCGAGTTGCCGGGCGGCGAGCAGGACGCTGCTGATCTGCGCACCGATGGCGGCCACCCAGCCGAGAGGCAGCGGACCCTGCTCCGCGACCAGGTCGGAGAGGGGCATTCCGTCGATTTTCTGGAGCACCACGTAGGGCTGGCCACCGTGCTCGCCAAGGTCGTGGACGGCGGGTACGCCCGGGTGGTCGAGCCGGGCGGTCAGCAGCGCCTCGCGGCGGAACCGGCGTACCAGGTCGGCGTCCATCCTGGCGGCGTCGACGAACTTCACGATGACCGGTCGGTCGAGCAGCGTGTCCCGCGCGGGCCAGACCTCGGCCATTCCCCTGTGGGCCAACGGGAACCGGCCCAGCCGGTATCGGTCTTTGAGGCTCGTGCCGGGCACCACGGCCTGAGCATAGTCGCCGGTCGGCCCTCGACCGCGCACGCCGGTCCGCCCCGGCATGGTCGAAGTGGTGAACGATGGCAACGAAAACGCGCCGGCCAGGTCACGACGTTCAGCCGCTCGGCCCGCAGGTGGGCGGTGAGGAGACTGCTCAACGCGGGAAGGTCGGCTCCCGCCGCCGGCCGAGCGGGTGATTCTGTCCGGCGCACGTCACACCTCCGACGCACGGTGCCCGGTGCCCTGCCCGCCGCCGTGCGTGGCGGGCTGCGGGTGCTGTGGTTGGCGCGACCAGCGGGCGGCGTCGAGGGCCCGCTCGAAGGTGACCGCCAGGTGCAGCTCCCTGCGGCGACCCCGGCCGCGGGAAGCCGCACCCGGGCCGCCTCGATCAACGCCGGTGGGCCGCAGACGAAGAACGCCTGCCCCGGCCGGTGGTGGTAACGGGCGACCGTGAGCAGGTCTCCCTGGGCGGCCGGTTCCACCGCCGGATCGTGGCAGAACGTCGGCACCACCGTCAGCCAGCGCCGGTGCGCGTCGGCGAGCTTGTCCAGCGCCACCGCGTCGTAGAGGTCGAACAGCGTCCGGGCACCCACCACCAGCGTCACCCGCCGATCGCCCGGCGACACCACGACCTGCTCGACCATGGCCCGCAGCGGCGCCAGGCCGGTCCCGCCCGCCGCCAGCAGCAGATCGGCACCGCCGGCCCTGGCCAGCGACAGCCCGACGTCGGCGGGTGGCCCGAGCCACACCGTCTCCCCCGGCATCACCTCCCCGACCAGCAGCGGCGACACGACACCCCGCGCGACGGCACGGACGTGGAACTCCAGCCGCCCGTCCGGGCGGGGCGCGTTCGCCGGGGACAGCCACCGCCACCTGCCGGGTAATCTCGGCGTGCCCACCGGCAGCGCCTGACCCGGCTCGTACCGCAGCCGCCGCACCGGCCGCACGGTCAGCACGACCACACCGGCCACCGGCTCTGAACGCGACTCGACCTCACCCACCATCACCTGCGGCCCGTCGCCCAGCGCCCCGGCCGCCCGCTCCGCCAACCGCAACGCCCGCCGGCCACCCCGCTCCCACCGCACCGCCGACGACGGACCCCAAGCGGTGCCGGCGAACCGGCCCACCGTGTCCACGAACGCGGCACTGACCGCGGTGTCGTGGTATGCCTGAAGCCCGAGCCGCTGGTACATCCGCCCCAGCACCGCCAGGGCCGCCCGCCGCCCGTCCGGCTCATCCCGACCCCAGGGCCCCGGAGTAGTCCTTGAATGTCCGGTTGGTTATGGGATGCCGTGTAGTGTCAGGGTTGCGGTGGGGATGGTGTGGGCGCGGCGGGCGCTGGCGGTATTCACCCAGCCGGTG
>NZ_JBHMIS010000023.1:0-83992 GCF_048060415.1 Micromonospora sp. LOL_024 | reverse complement strand
ACGCCGACGCCGACGCCGACGCCGACGCCGACGCCGACGCCGACGCCGACGCCGACGCCGACGCCGATCGGCCTCGGCGGCTGCGGGCACCGATGGCCAGCCGGATGGCCTACCTGCTGCCGACCGGCGGCAGTTCCGGCCGGCCGAAGATCGCGATTCGCCCCGGACCGCTCAACTACGATCCGCACCAGGTGCCGTTGCCGTTGCGTCGTCGGGCCGGCTGGCGAGCGGGTCAGCGGCAACTGATACTCGGCCCGTTGCACCACGCGGCCCCGTTCACCACGCTGCTGGACGGGCTGCTCGACGGCAACACCACCGTGCTGCCGCCGTACTTCCTGCCGGCCTGGACGGTGACGTTGGTCGAGCGGTACGCCGTGGAATGGATCCAGCTCACCCCGGCGCACATGCGCACCATCCTGATGCTTCTCGAGCCCGACCCGGCGTCCTTCGCCAGCGTACGCACGGTGATGCACACGGCAGCGTCCTGCGACCCGTTGACCAAGAAGAGCTGGATCGAGCTGGTCGGGCCGCAACATCTGTACGAGGTGTACAGCTCGACCGAGAACATCGGCGGCACCCTGGTGCGGGGGGACGAATGGCAACAGCGGCCCGGAACCGTGGGCCGCGGGTTCTTCACGAAGATCAGCATCAGGGACGACGCCGGGAACCGGCTCGGCCCGGGACAGACCGGCAAGGTGTTCATGCGCGCCGGTCGGGTCTCCAGGGGAGACGCATACCTGGGCAGCCAGGTGCTGGAAACGACGGCCGACGGTTTCGCCAGCGTCGGCGACTTCGGTTGGCTCGACGAGGACGGCTATCTGTTCCTCGCCCCCCGACGGCACGACGTGATCAATGTGGGTGGCGAGAAGGTCTATCCCAACGAGGTCGAGGCCCAGTTGCTGGAACACCCCGCGGTGCTGGACGCCGTGGTGGTGGCAACCGAGGAGCAGGTGCTCGGGTCGACGGTCGGAGCCTACGTGGTCTGCAAGCCGGGATCGACGGTCAGTAGCGGCGAGCTCATGGCGCACTGCCGGACCGGTCTGGTCAACTACAAGGTGCCGACGCGGGTAACCTTCGTCGACCAGGTGCCGCGCTCGGCCGCCGGCAAGCTCGAACGGTGGCGGCTGGCCGGCCGGCGTGGCTGATCAGAAACCGGTCTGCACCCGGACCCTGGTCCGCTGGCGGCCGCGGTCCGGGCCCGGTCCGAGCGGACGCGCCCGGCTCGGTCTGCTACCGCCGGCGGGCGCACCATGTGCGACGAGTCGGACCATGAGGGCGGTCTCGCCTGCCTACTGCCGTTGAACTACCAGGCGTCCACGCAGGAGGCTGGCGGTGCCGCGGATGCTGTAGGTGCTCATGAAGTCATAGACGTCCAGCACCTCGCCGAACTCCTCCTCGATCCTCGAGAGGATCTCGACCGCGACGATGGAGTCGCCGCCAAGGTCCAGGAAGTCGTCGTGCACGCCGATCCACTTCAGATTCATGGTGCCGGTCCAGATCGACAAAAGCCTTTCCTCGATGTCGTCGACCGGACCTACGAACAGGGTACACGTGCCGGCGATGACCGCAGACCGGATGTATTCGGTGTCGAGCGTGTCGCCAGCGATCGGCATGGTGTCGACGAGTAGCACACCGTCCAAGCCGCAGTGCGCACCGAGTCGGTCCCACACGTAGCTTCGGAGCTCCGGCCCGCTCACGTACTGGGCGAACTCGACCACGCCAACCGTGGCGTCCCGATCATCGTGGCGAACTGTCGTCGCCCGGGCATCGCGCACGGCCGAATGGCCCCGCAGGGTGGATGCGAGCTCTGTCAAGCCAACCATCGACCGCTCCTTCAGTAACGGCGGCAATCCGAGCCGCCGGCGCGGATTGACAACAGTCGCCAGGGTGCCACGAGAGCTTGTGCGGGCGCAGAGAAGGATCGGCAGGAAATCCGGAAGACGTCGACTGCCGCTGCTTCTTCCCGCCTGGCCTTGCCGGCACCCATGGAACCGGCAACAATTCATGCCGACGGATGGCGATCCTGCGACCGTCCGCTATTCGACGCCACATCGTCGGCGATTCTGGGGGTATTGCGTGATGAACGAAATCAGCTGTGCGCAGTCATCGCTCGTCGAGGAGGATGTGCCGGGCACCACCACAGAGCGGGTCATCGCCGAGGTGTGGGCCGAGGTACTGAACCTTGACGAGGTCGGGCGGCACGACAACTTCTTCGACCTTGGTGGCCATTCGGTACTCGCGACGCAGGCCGTGGCCCGGTTGTGCGTCGCGCTGGGCCGGCAGCTGCCGGAGCGGGCCTTGTTCGACTGGCCGACCGTCGCGACCCTGGCCTCGGCCCTGCCCGGCTATCCCGCTGCCGAACAGGTTGTACGTATCACGCGCAGGTGAGCGGCGGGTCCGGTGGGGGAGCCGGACCGGATGGGCCGTCGTCCGGTGCCCCCGACACATCGGGGCACTGTCCGGCTCGATGTGGTTGGTGTAGTCAGGCGCCCCTGTTGGTGATGGCATGGTCGGCCAACCGGTTCAGGTGGTCGTCAAGTTCTGCACGCCCTTGCTGGTCGTCCGCAGTGATCATGTCCGCCCTACCGTCATCACTGATCGTGCCTGTGTCCGGTGGCTGGCAGCCGTGGTGACCGCAGTGGTCTCTGCGCGGTGGTGTCCGGCTACCCCTCCTGTACCGACGAACGTCTGGCGGATCGCTGATGCCCCTGCTGCGATCGCGGTCGTCGGGTGTCGCGCCGGACCGGCGTGAGCCGGAGGCCGTGGTCCGGCGGGGGTGCTCGGCGAGGGCACATATTAGTAGATCAAGAACAAATTGCATCGATGTTCATAGTTTTATTTCCCGTATGCTACGGCCATGGTGCGAGTCGAGTTCCGGGTTCTTGGAACATTGGAAGCCGTGGTCGACGGTTCCCCCGTACCGATAACCTCACCGCGGCAACGGGTAGTGCTGGCCAATCTGCTGATGGCCGCCAACCATGTCGTGACCGTCGAGAAGCTGATCGGCGCCGTTTGGGACACTTCCCCGCCGCCCAGCGCACGTGGCCAGATCCAAATCTGCATCTCCGCGCTGCGCCGGGCTCTCGGCAGGCCGGAGATCATCGACACGAACCCGCTCGGCTACTCCATCCGGGTGGCGCGCCCGCAACTCGACTACCTCATGTTCGACGACGCCCTTGCCAAGGGTCGGTCCGCCGCGGCCCAAGGGCGGCTGGACGAGGCGCTGACCCACCTGGACCGCGCGATCGACATCTGGTCCGGCCCGGCGTTGGGCGGTGTGCCCGGCCGGGCCGCAGAAGTCGTCTCCCACCGGCTGGAGGAGCGGCGGATCATGGCGCTGGAGGACCGCGCCGAGATCCGTCTGGGCCTGGGCGGACATCGGGAGCTCGTCGAGGAACTGGTCGCGTTGACCACGGAGTACCCCCTGCGGGAACGCCTGTGGGGGTTCCGGATGCTCGCTCTCTACCGGTCCGGACGTCAGGCCGAAGCGCTGGCGACGTACCGTACGGCCCGCACCAACCTGGTGGGCGAACTGGGCATAGAGCCGAGCCAGTACCTGCGCAAACTGGAACGCGCGATTCTCAGCCAGGACACCAGCCTCAGCGGCGACGTGGACGACAGACGTACCGGCACCGCCACGAGCGTGCACCGACCGCAGGAGTTGCCCGCCGATCTGCCGGACTTCGTCGGCCACGCCACGCTGATCGACGCCCTCACCACCACCCTGACCAGTGGGGACGCCAAGCGGGTACCGATCGCGGTCATCACCGGAGCGCCGGGCTGTGGCAAGACCTCGCTGGCCCTGCACGTCGCACACCTGCTACGCACCGAGTTCGTCAACGGTAGCCTCTACGCCTGCCTGTACGGGAGCACCGCCCAGCCACGCTCGACCGATGCGGTGCTCAGCGACCTCCTGCACGGGCTCGGTGTTGCCGCCGCGACGATCCCGGTCGAACGCGGGCAACGGATCAACCTCCTACGCAGCCAGATGGCGACCCGACGGCTGCTGATCGTGCTGGACGATGTCGGCGGTGAGGAGCAGATCGCCGACCTGCTCCCCGGCGTGCCGGGTCCGGCGGTGCTGATCACCAGCCGTCGCCGGCTGGCCGGCATCCCGGGTGCTCGGGCCGTGGATGTCGATATGATGTCGGCCGACGAGAGCCTGACCCTGCTCGGCCGAATCTGCGGGGAGCAGCGGGTCGCCGCAGCGCCCGACGTCGCGGCGGAACTGGCCGACATGTGCGGCGGCCTACCCCTGGCCGTACGGATCGCCGGGGTCCGGCTGGCCGCGCACCCGCACTGGGCGGTCGGCAACCTGCTCGACCGGCTGCGCGACGAGCGGTCCCGGCTGGACGAACTGTCCCACGGCGAGGTCGCGGTCCGCTCGCTGCTCGTTGACGTGTACGAGTCACTCACCGAACCGGCGCAGACTCTGTTCTGGCTGCTCAGTGCCTTGGAGCTACACGAGTTCAGCGCCTGGACCGCGGCAGCTCTGCTGGACTGCGATACGAAGCGGGCGACGGTTCTCCTCGACGAACTCGCGGACGTCCGGCTGCTGGAGGCCCATCTCTCCGCGTTCACCAGGCAACCCCGCTATCGATTCCACGAGCTGGTACGGGTGTTTGCGGGCGAGCATCGGCTGGCGCGGGACGACAGGGGGGAGTGCACCGAGGCGGTCGCGCGGTCGCTCGGCGCCCTACTCGCCTTCGCCGAGGAGGCTCATCTACGGATCTACGGGGGACGCTTCGCGGTCCTGCACGGAACGGCGCCCAGGTGGGCCGGCGCACCAACCGAGTTCGACCGGTTCCTCGGGAATCCCACGGCCTGGTTCGACGAGGAGCGCATCACGCTGGAGGTGGCGATCCGTCAGGCGGCGGAGCTGAAGCTCGACGAGCTGTGCTGGGAGCTGGCCATCGTGTCGGTCACCATGTACGAGAGGCGCGGTCTGTTCGCCGAGTGGCGTGCGACGCACAACATCGCGCTGCAGGCCACCAACAGGGCCGGTAATCGCCGGGGCGCCGCCGCCGTGTTGGCGTCGCTCGGCTCGCTGGGTGTCGCCCAACACGCCGAGGACGATGGCGAGAACCTGATGCACGCCATGAGCTTGTTCGATGCGGCCGGCGACCAGGCCGGCTCGGCACTGACGCTGCGGAACCTCGCCCACCTCGACCGCATTCAGGGCCGGCCCGGCATGGCGGTGCTGCGTTACGAGCAGGCCCTGGAAAAGTTCCGGGCGGTCAGCGATCTGGGCGCACAAGCCCATGTGCTGAGTGGACTCGCCCGTAGCTACCTGGACCTCGGCTCCCCGGATCAGGCCGAATCTCTGGCGAAGGAGTCGCTCGCCCTGGGTGAACAGCTCGGTAACCGGCGCCTTCAGGCGCAGGCGTTGTACCGGCTCGGTGAGGTGTTCGCCGACTCGGGGCAGGCGCTCGCCGCGAAGGCCGTCTTCCAGTCGGCACTGGATCTGGCTCGGGCGCAGGACGACCGTGTCGGCCAATCCTATGCCCTCAATGGCCTCGGCGCGGCCATGTTGGAGCAGAACGAGTTCACCGCGGCGGAGATTCATTTCAGCGAGGCCGTCGAGATCTGCCGGATGACGAACGAGCGGAATGTGCACGCACACGCCCTGTTCGGGCTTGGCCGGGTCTACCTGAGCCGGAGCGAGTTCGATACCGCTGAGCACTTCTTCGTGCAGGCAGCGAACGCATTCGCGATGCAGGAGAACGACCCGTGGCACTCGCGATCTCTCGAAGAGTTGGGCGCGCTGCGCCGGGCCGCCGGCCGGCTACCGGCGCGGAGTAGGAGCGAGCCGGTAGGGGAGGGCACCGCCACCGGTTGACGGTAGCGGACCGGCCCGTCCAGCCCCAGGCCACCCACGGGCACGACTTGTTCTCGGGTCATGCGACCAACCGATTCCGGACGATCTGCTCCCGGTACCCTGCTCCCTGTGTCGAACGGTCCGAGCCCGACCGCCCGGGCCCTGCGCGCGCTCGAGATCCTGCAGGCCCGTCCCGGCACGACCGCCGACCAGCTCGCCTCGTCGCTGGGCGTGACGGGGCGGGCGGCGCGGCGCTACGTCGGCATCCTCCGTGAGGCCGGCATCCCGGTCGAGTCGATTCGCGGACCGTACGGGGGCTACCGGCTGGGCCGTGGTATCCGGCTACCGCCGGTCGTCTTCACCGAGGAGCAGGCCCTCGGCCTGGTCATGGCCGTGCTCGACGGGCAACCGGCCGCGATCGACGCCGACGACCTGGTCGGCTCGGCGCTAAGCAAGGTCATCCGGGCTCTCCCCGAGAGCATCGGACGGCAGGCGGCGGCGCTTCGGGCCTACGCCTCGGCCGCCCCGGACCGGCAGTCGGCCCGCCCCGACCCCACCATCACGAGCGCGCTGGTCACCGCGGTCGCCGACCGCCGCCGCGTGCTGCTCACCTACCGGAGTGAGAGCGGCGAGGAGTGGGACGCCGAGGTCGACCCGTGGGCGGTCGTGGTGAGGTACGGGCGCTGGTACCTGCTGTGCCATTCGCACCGCGCCAAGGCGGTCCGCACCTACCGGGTCGATCGGATCCGAGCCGCACGGCATACCCGGTACGGCTTCTCACCGCCGAGCGACCTGGATCCGGTCGTCGCGCTCGAGGAGCACCTGGGCGCCGGGTGGAAGTACCCCACCCGGGTGGTGTTCGACGCGCCGCGGGACAAAGTGGCGCCGTGGATCCGCCCGGCGATGGGCCATCTCGAGCCGGCCGGCGACCGGTGCGTGCTGGTCGGCAGCACCCGAAATCCCGCCATGTACGCGCAGGAGTGGCTCGCCACCGTCCCGTTCGACTTCATCGTGGAAGAGGGCACCGAACTACGCGCCGCCGTGGCCACGGTCGCGGCCCGCTTCGCGGCGGCACTCCCACCTTCGTCGGCGACACAATCGCGAGGGGGATGCTGATCTCCAGGCTGCCGGTTCCGGCGGACACGTCCGCCCATGACCAGCGCGAAGGTCGATCTGGTGCGCCACAGCCGGGCACCATCTGGTGTCCCGGTGAGCGAGCAGCTGTACGCCGACCGGCGATCCCGGCTCGTCCCGCAGTGGGAGCGGAATCTCGCGCCTGAGCAGGATGCGTTCGGCCAGGGACACCGCAAACATGTAGATATGTCGAGTATTTTTCGGACGCTGAGGATCGTGGCCACCAGCGCGACGCTGGTGGCCACGATCGTTGTCGTACCCGCATCTGCCACAGCGGAGCCCGGTCCGTCCGCCGGCGGAGTGGATCGCGCCGAGTTGCGCGGCGCGCTCGCCGCAGTACCCGAAGCCGGCGCCCCGGGCGTGCTGGCCGCCGTGCGCGACGGCCGGCGTGACTGGCGTGACGCCGCCGGCCAGGCGTTTCTGACCAACCACCAACCGATGCGACCACAGATGCGGCACCGTGTCGGCAGCATCACCAAGACATTCGTCGCCACCACCGTGCTGCAGCTGGTCGACGAGGGCCGACTGGGTCTCGACGACCCGATTGGGAAGTGGCTGCCCGACACCGTGCCGGGTGAGCTCGGCGATCGGGTGACCGTCCGGATGCTGTTGAACCACACCAGCGGCATCGGCAACTACACCAACGCGATGATCAGCTCGTACGCGGCGATCAACCGGATGCAGGTCACCACGTACGCTCCGGCGGACCTCGTCGCCACGGGCCTGGCCATGCCGCCGACCAACGCTCCCGGCGCCAAGTTCAGCTACTCGAACACCAACTACGTCCTGGCCGGGCTGCTGATCGAAGCGGCCACCGGCAACGACGCGGCCATCGAGGTGCGACGGCGTATCCTGCGGCCGCTGAGGCTTACCGGGACCTCCTTCCCCGGCACCGATCCGACGATGCGTGGCCCACACAACGGCGCCTACTTCGCCCCTTTCGGGGTTCGCGACCTCAGCGAGTTCAACATGAGCTGGGCGTGGACGGCGGGCGAGATGATCGCCACCACGGCGGACCTGAACACGTTCTTCCGGGCCCTGCTCGGCGGCGACCTGCTCAGCCCGGCCACCCTCGATGAGATGCTCGACAGGGTGCCGGTCCTGCCGGAGCTGCCCGAAGCCGGCGGCTACGGTCTCGGCATCTACTCGCTACCCACCCCGTGCGGCGAGTTCTGGGGCCACGACGGGGCGGTCTTCGGTCACCTGATGTTCTCGATGCACAGCCGGGACGGTAACCGCCAGGTGTCGTCCGGGCTCAACATCAGCCACCACCAGTTCGGCCTGCCCGATCCGCACCCCATCGACATCGCCTGGCAGACGTTCCTGCTCACCGCGATGTGCCCGACCAGCGAGACGAGTAGCCGCTCGGCAGCGGCAGCACCGAAACTGCCCAGCGTGACCCGGATGCCGGGCAACGACACGGCGGTGGCCGCGCCCTAGTTGGTGCGACTGCGCGCTTCGACATGGTGACCCACGGCGAACAGGTCGGTCAGTTGGTCGTGGCGCACCGCCGCCCGGGGGACCGGGCTTCTCGCCGGTGGAACGCCGGTTGCTCAGCGACGTCGCCCGACACGCCTCGGTGGCGGTAGCGACAAGTCCGGCTGCCAGCGACGATCGCACCGGCCGGTCGCTGCCGGCGGCGTTGCCGCCGCCTTTCCACCAGCTCACGCCACGCGAACAGGAGATCCTGCGGCACCTGTCGCGGGCCAGGGCAACGCGGAGATCGCCCGACGGCCGGGCCCCGCGTGGAGCGCTGAACCTCCGCACCAGCGTACTGCCGGCGGTGATGCCGGACAGCGGCCGGGGCGAGGTTTGCCGCGGAGCGGTCCGGGTAGCGGACAGGAAAGCGTAGCCGCCGCCTGACTACCGGGAGGACCGAGCGTGACACGCAGATCGCGCTGGCGGCGCTGCTTGCCGGCGGAGTGCGGGTGAGCCGCCCACGAACGGCCTCCGCCCGGCTCGCCGAGGTCCGGGAGGGCTTCTGGTTCATTCCGGCACTCTTCGCGGTGGGCGCCGTCGTGGCGGCCGTCGGCCTGTCGCTGCTGGAGCTGCGGCTGATGCTGCCGGTCGAGAGCATCCTGCCCAGTGGTCCCGCCGGCGCCCGGTCCCTGCTGTCGTCGATCATCACCGCGATGATCTCGTTCACGGCGCTGGTCTTCTCCATCACGGTCGTGGCGCTGCAACTGGCCAGCAGTCAGTACTCCCCGCGCGTGCTGCGCACGTTCCTCCAGGACCGGATCATCCAGGCCACCCTCGGGACGTTCGTCGCGACATTCCTGTTCGCGATGGTGGTGCTGGCGGCGTTGCCGGCCAGTGACAGCGAGCGGCTGCCCGAACTCTCGCTCGCCGTGTCGATGTCGCTCGTCCTGGCGAGTACCGCGATGTTCATCTACTACCTGCACCACATCACCACGGTGATGCGGGTGTCTCACATCATCGCCGCCATCGGCGCCCAGACCCGCCGCACGATCGAGCGGTACGTGCCCGAGCGGGAGGTGCCGGCGGCGGCCGTCGGCGAGGTGGTGCAGGTTGTGCCGGCACCGGAGGCGGGAGTGGTCACCGACGTCGACCTCAGCCTGCTGGCCCGGCTGGCCCGCGAGCACGACTGTGCTGTCACTGTCGTACCGGCCCCGGGTGACTTCGTGGTCTCCGGAGCGCCGCTGCTGCACACCCACCGGTTGCCCACCGGCACGCCGCGCCCGCTGTCCGCCGAGCGCGTCGTCCAAACGGTCACCATCGACGTGGAGCGCACACCGGGCCAGGACGTGGGGTTCGGTATCCGGCAGCTGGCCGACATCGCCACGCGTGCCCTTTCTCCCGCCACCAACGACGTCACCACCGCCGTGCGTGCCGTGCAGGAGGCACACGAGCTGCTCCGCTGCCTCGCGACACGGCCCGATCCGGCCCGGGCCGTACGGGACGACGACGGCACGGTGCGGGTGCGGGCGAACCATCCCACCTACGACACCTACCTCGCAATGATCATCGACGAGGTGCGGAGCGCCGCCGACCGGCAACCACGGGTCAGCCAGCTGCTCGACGCCGTCGTCGCCGACCTGGGCTCCGTCGCCCTCCAGGCCCACCAGCCGGCGATCCGACGGCGGTTCTCGACCGGTTGACGCCGTTACGGCCGACGGCCGGACGGAGGCCAGCGGTCGATACGTGACGGTGCTGGCACGCGCGGGCCGCCGGTAGCTCGGCCACGGTCGTAGCCACCTTCACCGGCCTCGCGAGGTGGACCGGACCTGGACTAATCAAAAGTTCTGAAACTTGCTGCGACCAAGGGGTAGCGCATTGCTGCATGTCGTTGGATGATTGCCGCCAACGTATTGTTGATCGCGGCGCCAGCGCCGACCGGAGGGCTTAGTCCGTGAAGCATGACCATTCGCCTGTCTTGCCGGGTCCCGGTGCCACAGACTACGCGCGTTATATGCAGACAGATGCTTTACTGGGTCTGCAACGATCGCCGGGCGAGGTGATACATCGCGACGAGCTGCTTTTCCAGGTGGTTCACCAGTCGACTGAGTTGTGGCTGAAACTGGCGGCGGCGGAGCTGGCCGAGGCGACCGCCCGGGTGGTCGCCGGGCAGTTGCCAATGGCCGAGGCGCTGTTGGTCCGGGCGACGCTCGCCGTCCGGTTGATCACCGACGGGCTGGAGATGCTGCGGTATCTGTCTCCAGTGGACTTCCGGGCCATGCAACCGGCACTGGGTAAGGGCTCCGGTGCCGAGTCGCCGGGCTGGCGGCAGGTCCAGGCGACCAGTCGACAACTGGGCCACGCGTTCGGCGAGCAGCTTGACACCCGAGGTGTTCCGGCGGCGGACCTGTGCCCGGCAGACCTGTCGGATCCGCTGCATCGGCTCGCCGAGGCGATGGTGGAATGGGATGAACGCGTGTCGCTGTGGCGGGTTCGTCATTACCAGGTGGCGCTGCGAATTGGCGGCCACCCCCCGGCTGGCAGCCCCGGTAGCCCGGCGAACATGCTGGCAAAACTCGCCGGACACCGATTTTTCCCCGAGTTGTGGCAGGCGCGGCTGCACTCCACCGCCGACGAATAGCGTCGCACAATTCCTTATTGTGCTCGGCAGCATGTACTCGGCAGCGAAAGCCGGCGATTGTCGATCGTGGTTCGTCCCGTCAATTGCGAGGGGTGGCAAGTGCGTGCGTTGACTCACTGGTTGTGCGGCCGGACCGAACCGAGACTCTTTCCTTACTCGGCGGTGCTCGACGAATTTCACCGGGTTGGCAAACACTTTGTCGAAAAGAGTCTCCTGGCACTGCTCGACGGTGCCCGACAGACGACGGCCGGCCGGGCAGCGGGCAGCGGCGACGCCGCGACCCGGCAGTTGACCGACTTCCTGGACATCGCACTCGACAAGTGGGACGGCCGGTACGACTACCGCAGTTACCTTGCCCTGCGGCTGCTTCGGCTGCCCTGCGGAGCGGACGATCCGGCTCCGGCGGCGGACCCGACGGCCACGCGACAGGCTCGGGACCGTCTCCTCGTCCGTCTGGTCGCCGACACGCTGGCCTTCGAACTGGCCGCTGCCGCGCACACCACCGAGCTGTTCCCGCAGCACCGGCCGGGGCCAGCGGTGGTGGCCAAACGCTGCCGGCTCGGTGTCCGAGCCGCTTCGCCCGCGCTGGCCCGGCTCGGCCTGACCGGGGCGGACGCCCCGGCGACCGCCGGCGACCTGCACGCCGTCGCCAGTGACCTGGCGCCCGCCGGGGATCCGCCGCTGCGGCTGAGCATGCTGCCCGTCCACGTGACGCACGACGAGTACCTGTTCATCCGGGTGCTGCAGAGCTACGAGTGTCTCTTCGCCGGGGTCGCCGAGGAACTTCAATCGGCGGTCGCCGCACTGAACGGGTCCGCGCCCGACGCCGCGGTGGACCGGCTCGGCCACGCGGGTGACCTGCTGCGTGCCGCAGGTCCGCTGTTCTCCCTGCTGGCCACCATGCAGCCGGAGTCCTTCCGCACGTTCCGGCAGTACACCGAGGGGGCCAGTGCGATCCAGTCCCGCTCCTACAAGCTGGTGGAGTCGCTGTGCCGGACCCCGGAAGCGGACCGGCTGGACTCGGTGGCCTTCCGGTCGGTGCCGGAGGTGCGGGCCCGGGTACAGGGCGGCCAGTCGACGGTCGACGAGGCGTACCGGTCGGCTGTTTCCGATGGCCGGCTGACCGGCCCGGGCGGCGCCCTGGTAGCGCAGCGGATGGCCGTGTTCGCCGGCACCCTGGGGCAGTGGCGTCGCACCCATCTCCGGGTGGCGGTGCGGATGCTCGGCTCGCAGCCCGGCACCGGATACACCGAGGGCACGCCGTACCTGGCGGCGGTCAGCGCCGATCCGGTCTTCACCGCCGTACCGCCCGAACCCCCCTCGGCCGGCCCGACCGAACGGCGCTGCGCGTGAACCGGCCCGAGGTGACTCCCCGATGCCTCGACGCCGACGCGCAGGCCGTGCTGCGCGCCGAGTTCCCGCTGTTGCAGACCTGCGTCTACCTGAACAGCAACTCCACCGGCGCGGTGCCCAGGGGTGCCGAGCGCGTGTTGCACGGCTACTGGGAGACGTTACGCACCTGGCGCGACGATGTGTGGCAGGACTGGCACGTCGGCCTCGACCGGTACGCCGATTCGGTGGCCGCGATGCTCGGAGCGCCGCCGGGCAGCGTGCTCACCGACGCGAACCTGAGTACCTTCCTGGCCCGGGTGGCGTCCTGCTTCGATTACCGGCCGCCCCGCAACCGGGTCGTCATCACGGATCTCGAGTATCCGACGGTACCGTTCATCTTCCGGGCCTACGGCCGTCTCGGTGCGGACCTCGACGTGGTCGGCACCGGTGGCCCCCGCCTCGACCAGGATGCCCTGGAGGCGCGGCTGGACGAGCGTACGCTGCTGGTCTGCGTGCCGCACGCCAGCTTCACCTCTGGCGCCACCGTCGACCTGCCCCGCCTGGTGGCCCGTGCTCACCAGGTCGGCGCGCTGGTGGTGGTGGACGCCTTCCAGACCGCCGGGGTGGTGCCGCTGGACGTCGCCGCGCTCGGCGTCGATGTTGTCCTCGGCGGCTCCCACAAGTGGCTCTGCGGCGTCGGCACCGCGTTCCTCTACGTCCGGCCGGACCTCGTGCCGCAGCTCAATCCGGCGGCCACCGGGTGGCAGGCCGGCGACCGGGCACTGACGTTCCGACCCTCATACGGGTGGGCAGCGGGAGTGCGCCGGTTCGCTGGCGGCACGCCGTACCCGCTCACCTCGTTGGTCTCCCAGGTCGGAATGGATCTGCTGGCCGGAGTCGGTGTCGACGCTATCCGGCGGCATTCGCTGGCGCTCACCCAACGGCTGCTGGACCTGGCCGAGGCCGCCGGCCTCCCGGTGGTCAGCCCCACCGGCGCGACACGCGGTCCAGTGGTGTGTCTGGACATCCCCGAGGGCGAAGCCGTCAAGAAGCGGCTCGCCGCCCGCGGCGTGATCTGCAGCTGGCGTGGCTACCTGCGGGTCGGACCGCACGTCTACAACACCCTCGACGAGATCGACCTGTTCATGGATGCCCTGAGTAAGGAGCTGCGCCGGTGACCGTCACTCTCTCGCCCCGGGCGTTGATGAGTCTGCTCGTGAACGGGCCCAAGGCGATTGACGTGCTGGACACGGCGTCGGAGATGGGGCTGCTCGACGCGCTGGAGCCCGGACCGGCCCGTCTCGACGCGATGGCGGCCCGATTCGAGGTGCTCCCGTTGCGGCTGTACAAGTTCCTCGACTGCGTCGAGAGCCTCGGTCTGTTGATCCGCGACGAGCCCGACGACGACATCGGCGCGACCAGCTACCGGGCCGTGCCGGGGCTGCGCGACGCGGTCGACGCGGTGCTCGGTCCGGGCGCCACCGAGCGGGACCGGGACCGCTATCCCTGGCGGCAGTTGCACGGCCGACTGGCCGGTAGCCTGCGCGGTGACGTCAGCATCGACGACGGTTTCGCCTGGCCACCGAAGACGGCCACGCAGAGCGCCGAGTTCGAGCGCAGCATGGCCCTCGGGCTGGGGCCGGCGATCGAGACGGTACGCCGGCACGCGAGCCGCCTGTGGTCCGACCGGCACCGCCTGCTGGACGTGGGCGGCGGCGACGGGACGCTCGCCGCGCACATCCTGGACTCCGCGCCGGCTCTGCGGGCCGACGTGTACAACCTGCCGGCGGTGGCGCCGTTGGTGGCGGCCACCCGAGCCAACCGCGGGCACCGGGATCGGATGGGCTTCGTCGGCGGCGACTTCTTCGCCGAGGCGCTGCCGACGGGCTACGACGCGCTCTCGTTCGTCCGGGTCCTGCACGACTGGCCCAACGCCGTGGCCCGCCAACTGGTGGAGCAGGCGTACGTGGCAGTGGAGCCGGGCGGGCTGCTGCTGATCTGTGAGGAGTTCCGCACCCCTGACCGACTGGCCATGCAGTTCTTCTGGAGCTACTTCCTGATCGGCGTCGACAGCAGCGTCAGCCGCCTGCGCGAGGTGGACTTCTACACCAGGCTGCTCACGGAGGTCGGTTTCCAGCACGTGTCAGTGCTCCCGGGCCCCTGGGAGCTGGTCACCGCGTACAAGCCGATCTGAACCGGTCACCCCCGGCGACCGGCGCTGTCCAGGTGGCGACCACCCGGCCGCTGCCGCAGTGCGCAGTGCCCGGTTCTCTCACCACGAGCCGTCGCCGGACTCCCGCCCGACCGAGCGTCGTGCCGAGGGCTGGGCCTCCTGCGGGCTCCCACGGCGGCAGGACTACCGGCCCCGGGTGGTGCCGGTCGGTAGGGCGGCGCGGTCGGCGGCCTGCCGACCGGACTCCCAGCCCTCACGGCTGTCTACCCGGACGGCCCGGGCCCGGACGGTGTGGGGGAAGACCCGCCGCATGGTCTCGCGGATCTGCTCGTCCCGGGAGGCGAGCACCGGAAGCAGGTCGGCCGGGTCGGTCACCCCGTCTCCGTCGCCCCGACCGGTGGCCCGCGCCAACGCGAGTTGTGCCACGTCGGCCAGTCGTTCGTCGATTCGGTCCGCAAACGCCACCAGGAAGGACTGACGGAACGCCTTCAGGCGGCGTCGACCGGCCTTGCCGCCCGGCGGCTCGGCCCGAGCCATCGCCCGGTGCGCCTGCACCAGCAGGGAGGTGTAGAGCAGATCGACGGCGTCGATGTCGGTGTCGAAACCGAAGACGGTGCTGAACGCCAGCTCCGGTGACGACACCGTGTGGCAGCGGTTGGTCCGGGCGATCGCGTCCAGCAGGGACGCCTTCTCCTTCTCGTGCGGGTGGTCTACACCGATCCGCCGCGCGTACGGCACCACCGGCGCCGCGTCACCGTTCCGGGCGGCCAGCAGCGCCTCGTCCAGGCTGTGCCGGGTGACCAACTCCTGGGCCTTGGCGGTGTACGCCTCCGCCTCGGCCGGGTAGGTCGTTGACTCCGCCTTGGCGAGCAGGGCGCGTACCCGGTCGAGCAGCCGGGCATCGACCCGGGACGACCCGTTGGCGCCCGACCTGTCGGCCGGCACGGCGGCGGACCCGGGCGGGGGGACCAGCACCTCGATCGGCGGGAGCGTGGCCAGGATGGCGAGCAGGCCCAAAACCAGGTCGAGTACGGCCACCCGGTCGAGCCGCCAGCAGGCCGTGAGTGCGTCGACGTAGGTCGCGTCCCCGGTCCACCAGACCCGCGCGTCGAGGGTGTCTGCCTGCGCCAGCCACTGCCCGTCGACCGTGTTTCGGGGGAACTGCCGCAGGTGCGCGGCGACCGCGTCGGTGACCAGGTCGGCCTGGTGCGGTCGGCCCCGACGGGCGACCACCCGGTGCAGTTCGGCCGGCTGCCACCCGCCCCGCCACAGCCGGGCGCAGGTCTCGTCCCTCGCGGCCACCAGCTCCGGGTCGACCTCGGTTGACGGTGTGACGGTCAGCGCGTCCAGCCCCGATTCGTAGTCGACCGTTCCGGCGAGAATCGCCCTGATCCGTGCCCGCACAGCTGTCACCGGCACAAGGCTACGGAGTCCGGGTCGCTGTAGCGCCGGGCGGGGCGCCGACCAGTCGGCACAACGGCCAGAGTTCCGGAAGCATATCGTCCGGAATCGCCTCTACGTTGATCCGATGACTGCAGAACAGATCGTGCTCTTGGGTGGCCTGTGGCTCGACGGGTCGGTGTGGACCGGCGTCGCGTCAGAGCTGGAGAAGAGGGGCCGCCACCCCGTGCCGGTCACCCTGCCGGGTCAGGGTGACGGGAACATGTCGGCGACGCTGGCCGATCAGGTGTCCGCGGTGCTTGCCGCCGTGGACGCGGGGCATGGCAGGTCGGTGGTGGTGGGGCACTCCGCGGCCTGCACCCTGGCCTGGATGACGGCCGACGTGCGGCCCAGCCGGGTCGCGAAGGTGGTGCTGATCGGCGGGGTCCCATCAGGCGACGGGCAACCGTACGCCGACCTCCTCGAGATCACCGACGGCGTCATGCCGTTCCCGGGCTGGGCGCTGTTCGAAGGCGCGGACGCGGCCGACCTCGACGAGCAGGCGCGGCAGGCGTTCGAGGCAGCCGCGATCCCGGTTCCGGAGGGTGTGGCCAGGGGCGTCGTGCGACTGACGGACGAGCGGCGGTTCGGCATACCTGTTGTCATGGTGTGCACCGAGTACACGCCGGCCCAAGCGTGAGAGTGGATTGCCGCGGGCGACGTACCCGAGCTGGCCCGGGCCGAGCATGTCGACCTGGTCGACATCAATTCCGGACACTGGCCGATGCTGACGCGGCCGACAGAGCTGGCGCGGATCCTGGCCGCGGTCTAGCCGGGCGCGGAGCGCCGCACGGACGGGCCGACTGTGCCGAGCGGTACGCGCGTGCGACTGCGGACGAAGTGGCGGTGAACTGCGGACGGGACGGCAACCAGACGGTCTGCACACCGAGTTGTTCGTTCATCGCCGCGAGTTGGTGCTCGTAGCGAAGGTCCGCGGCCGTGCGTACGCCGCTGACGATGACCGTGGCGCCGTACGCAGGCAGTTGGCGGTGGTCAGGCCGGTCCAGGTGTCCACCTCGACATCGCCCCAGCCTGCCGGCATGGCGTCGCGTACGGCCGTGGCCGTGGCGCCGGCGGTTGGTCGCTTGTCGGCGTTCACCGCCAGCAACACGGTGAGCCGGTCGAACATCACCCGAGCACGGGCCACCAGGTCGAGGTGCCCCGGGGTGAACGGATCAAACGTACCGGGATAGACCGCCAACGAACGGGCGCCGAGACCAGCGTGGCGCTGACGAGCGCCGACGAGTCGCGCACCTTCCTGGCGGCGGCCCGCGGCCGGGATCTATCCGGCCGGTTACCGGCTCTCCCGGTCGCCGTCGACCGGGTGGTCGGCGACGGTGACACCGTCGACGCGGGCCGTTTCGACATGGAGATCGTCGCCTCGTCCCGCCGCCCAACGTCCACACCGACGGTGGCGTTGCCTGACCGGTGGCCGGACGCCGACGAAGGTCGGGTGTGCCGATCTGGCCGATGAGTGCGTCGCCGTGTGGTGAACTCGCCGACCATACGGCTACGGCCTTGGTGACGCCATCGGTCGTGGGGTGTCCTTCCGAACGGACCAGGTCCGTCCGGAAGGACACCATCAGGATCACTCGTGGGTGCTGTAACTACCCGACATCTACCGCACGTTGATGATGACTCTGCGGTAGGAGTACAGGTTCGGTGATCCGTTGTCGCGGAGGGTCAGGATGACGTGGAGGTTCTTGCCGGAGGCGTTGGACGGGACTTGGACGGTCGCGCTGGCGGCGGTGCTGTTGTTGATGGTCACCGATCCGTTGTGGGTGCTGGGCTCGTCGTAGTAGGACCAGGAGTAGGCAAGTGAGTTGCCGTCGGGGTCGCTGGATCCGGTGGCGTTGAGGTTGACGGTCGAGCCGGCGTTGGCGGAGATCTCCAGGATGCGCTTGCTGGTGTCGCCGTTGACGACGGCGACGGGGTGGTGGTTCGCGCCGGAGAAGCTGCCGGTGATGGTCCAGTCCATCCGGGCGGCGAAGTCGTTGTGGATGGCGGTGCTCCAGCGGCTGATCGAGCTGCCGCCGTCGGAGGCGTCGCTGTACATGTAGTAGGGGTCGAACGAGGGCTCGTTGGAGAGTCTGCCGTTGCAGGACATGCCTCGGACGGCGGTCTTCTCGGCGGGGCCGAAGCGGCCGCCCCAGCCGCCCCAGTCCACCCGGCTGGGGTCGGTCAGACCCGGCGCCAATTGGTGCATGAAGGACGGGGTGTCGCCCTCGGTCGCGTACTTGCGGTCGGGGTACTGGGCGCCGAGTGCGCCGTGGTTCTGCACGTTGCTGTCGAGCCAACTGTCGGAGGGCTGCCAGCTGTAGACCAGGCTCTTCGCGCGGATGTAGAGCAGATCCGGGAAGTTCTTCGTCAGCCACACACCGGCGTCGTCCTGACCGAGCACGTCGTACACCCGTAGCTTGCTGATGAACTGGTTCAGAGCGGCCTGGCTACGGGTGTTCCGTACCTTCCACACGGCCTGTGCCAGGGTGTTGCCGCCACCCCACACATTCACCCAGACCGGACGCGGATCGTTCTTGTCCACCGCGGCGATGATCAGTTCTGAGCCGGCGCTGTCCTTGCCGGCGCCGACGTCGGCCATCCCGTAACCGGGCTGACCCAACTTCGAGATCGACTGGAGGTACGACAGGCTGGGGTATCCCGAGGCGTGCCGTTGCAGGTTGCCGAGCACCTGCCCGTATGCGTTGAGTCGCGGGTTCAACAGGCTGTTCATGTTGGACGTACTCTGGGTCGTCCGCCAGCAACCGGTGGTCGCGATGATGCCCTCGATATCGACCTCGTTTGCGGTGACCAGCATCCGCACCAACGACTGGAGGTCGTCGGGGTCGGCACCCAAGTCGGTCAGGTTGATCACGCGGGGCTTCGCCGACGCCGGTGGCGGCGCCTGTACGGTCACCGTCTTGGCCGAGGAGTTGGTGCGGCCGCTGTTGTCGGTGACGGTGACAGTGATGGTGTAGGAGCCCGCCGCCTGGTACTGGTGGGTGGTGACCGCGCCGGTCGCGGTGGTGCCGTTGCCGAAGTCGGTCCGGTAGCCGGTGATCGTGCCATCGAGATCGAACGAGGCCGACGCGTCGACGGTCACCGTGTCACCGGGTGCCGGGTTGGACGGCGTGACGGTGAAGGAGGCTACCGGATCTCCCGGGTTCGCCACTGTGGACACCTTGATCGCATTGATCTTGGCGTTCTCGACGTTCGACCGGAACTGGAGATTGATCGCTCCGTCACCGACCGCGACGTTGGTCTGGGTCACGTACGCCGTGCTGGCCCCGGCCTGGGCGTAGATGTCGAGGTCACTGATGCGTTCGGTGCCCTCCATCAGCACGTCGAAGCTCCGCATCCCCGCCGCCGTGTGGTAGGTCTCGGCGAAGTACAGCGAGACGACGTAGGTCCCGTTCGGGACCGGGGCCGTGTAGGTGAAGTCGCCGTACCGTTCGCTCTGGAACAGCGTGTCGTCGGTGGTTCCGTTGATCGGCACCGAGTTGGAGTATGTCGAGCCGCCCGAGAAGCCGGCGTCCGCGACGAAGGCGGTGCCGTCCGAGCTGGTGAACGCACTACCGCCAGGGTTCACCGCCCAGACCGCCCCCGACGGACCGGTCGGCGTCGGCGTGGGCGGTGGCGTCGTGGGTGGCGGCGTCGTGGGCGGCGGAGTCGTCGGTGGTGGCGTGGTCGGCGGGGGAGTCGTGGGTGGCGGTGCGGTGGTCGGCGGTGCGGTCGTGGGGGTGACGGAGCCCGTGCAGGCGGTGCCGTTCAGGGTGAACGAGGTGGGCTCCGGGTTGCTGCCGTTCCACGTGCCGTTGAAGCCGGGGGTGACCGTGGCGTTGGTGGCCAGGTTGCCGTTGTAGGAGGCGTTCGTGATCGTGACGTTGCTGCCGGATTGGCTCACGACGCCGTTCCACAGCTGGTCGATCGTCTGGCCCGCGCCGAAGGAGAAGCGCAGGGTCCAGCCTGACGTGATCGGGTCGCCCAGGTTGGTGATGCCGATGGTGGCGCCGAATCCACCCGACCACTGACTGGTGACGCTGTAGTCGACGCGACAGCCGGCGGCGGCGCTGGCCTGGGTGGCACCCGCGAGGGCGGCGGTCGAGGCGACGACGAGCGCGGTGGCCGCGATGGCCCCGCGCCGCAGATTGGACGGTGGAACTCCGATACGATGGGTAAGCCTCATCGGGCTTCCTCTCTGCCGCTCATGGCACGCAGCGAGCGGCGTTGGACAAGCTGGGCCTGCGATCGGCGGAGTCGTCGGACTACCGCCAGCTTCCCGGCCATCGCTGCCAGCTACAGACAGGTCGAAACTCGGTCCGCGGCCGTTGCCCTCGGCCGCGGTGGTTCGGCGCTGCCCGGCTCCCATCGCGCCATCGATAGCCATCGTGCCAATGGGCGGGGATTCTTGCAAGTATCTTCGCCGCTGAATAGGTATTCGCAGGTCTGGTGTGGGGCGTGTGGAGGTCGGTAGAGTCCGGTCGCATGACGGTGTCCAAATGGGGTGCGGGCGTTCCGATCAGGACAGGTCGAGCGCTGGTGCGCTCTAACGCAGCGTTGCCAAGGGTGTGACGTGGGCGACCGGCCCGCCCTGCACTACCCTGCCGTCGACCGTCACCCAGGCGTGTGCGGCGAGGGGCGCGGTACTGGTGACCCCGAGGTGGAGTTCGCACGGGATGGCGCGACGTCGCAGCATGGCCCGGGTGGTCATGGCGCGCGGTAGGCAGACGGGGCGCCAGGGTAGGAGATGTCCGACGCGATCCACCACGCGGGCGACGCGACGTGCCGCAGGCCAGCGTGGTGGGGTCTCTTCCGTGGCCGTCGTGGGTCGCTCAACGGGCCCGAGGAAACGCATCAGCCGGGGTCCGGAGTAGACGGCGATGAGGAGTTGGGCGGTCGTGAGTCGGGCGGCGGCCTCCAGTGCGAGCGCTATGGTGCGAGGTCTGGTCACGGGGTGACGGTGATCAGACGCGCCCCCGCCAGGTCGTCCAGGAACGCGGTCACGTCGTGGCGGCACGTGTCCGGCTCCACTCCGTACTCGGTGTGCAGGGCGGCGCAGATGCCCTCGACCGTGGCGGGTTCCGCGATGAGTTCCCAGATGCGGGAGGCGACCGGGCTGAGGCCGAAGTATGCACCCTGCTCGGGGTCGAGCATGACGATCTCGTCGTTGACGGCGGCGGTCAGTGCGGCGGAACTACGCACTACCTCAGATGACAAAATGACTGACACGGGACAAATAGTGCCATACCGTCGCTCGGGTAGGTGGGCTTTCGGGTGAAGACAGGTGAACGCATGACGGGCTTCGCGGGCCTCGTGGGTCTGGACGGTCGGCCGTACGCCGAGCGTGATCTGGATGGAGCGGTCGCCGTGCTGACCGCCCTCGGCGCGGACGCGTACGGTCGCTGGTCCGGTCGGACCGGTGTGGTGGGCGCAGCCATGGCCACCGTCATGCACCACCGCGTCGCCGAGGACGACGAGGACCGGCAACCGTGGGCGTCGGCTGACACCGAGACGGTGGTGGTCGCCGATGCGGTGCTCACCAATCGGGCGGAGTTGTGCCGGATGCTGGCACTTCGGGACACCCTGGCATTACCGGACTCGTTGTTGATCGCCCACGCCTACAACCGGTGGGGCGACGATTGTTGTCGCAGGCTGCGCGGCGACTTCGCCTTCGCGGTGGTGGACGGGCGGCGTCAGGGAGTGCTGCTCGCCCGCGACCATCTCGGTAGGCGACCGTTGCACCTGTACCAGGGCGTCGGATGGCTCGGCTTCGGCAGCACCGCGCTCGCGGTCGCCGCGTTGCCGCAGGTGCCGCTGGAACCGGACCTCGAACGGGCCGTCGAGTTCCTGGCCGTCGTCCAGGACACCGAACGGAGCTGGATCCAGGACGTGACCCCGGTACCCGCAGCCAGCACGGTCTGGATCAGTCCGGAGCGGACCCAACGCCGCCGCTACTGGTCGCTGGATGTCACGCCCCGGCGGTCCGGATCCGCCGAGGCGCACGCCGAGGAGTTACGCGCCGCGCTGGACGAGGCGGTTCGCGTCCAGTTGCGGCATCGAGGTGGCATCGGCGTGATGCTCAGTGGAGGTCTGGATTCCACCGCCGTGGCGGCGACGCTGGCCGAACAGGTCGCCCCGGCGCGGTTGCACACCTACACCTCTGTGCCGCCGGCGGGCTGGGCAGGGTCGGGGAACGGACGGGACCCCGACGAGTCCTCCCTGGTCCGCCTGCTGGCCAACGAGCATCCTCACCTCGAACCGACCTTCGTCGACGCCGTCGGCGCCTACGCCATCGACGGTGACGACGCCTACTTCGCAGCCGGAGGAACCCCGATTCGGAACACCCTCAACATGATGTGGGTCAGAGCCATTCACCACCGGGCCGTGATGGACGGTGTCTCCGTTCTGTTCACCGGCGGCATCGGCAACCTGACCTTCTCCCGTGACGAGCCCAGGTGGCTGGTGGATCTTGCTCGCGCCGGGCGGTTGGCCGAGGCGTGGCGGGAGGCCGGCGCGTGGTCGGCACGACGCGGTCTGCGGGAAACCCTCGTCCAGGGGGTGTTGCGCCCGTTGCTGCCCGATTCCGTCAAGCGACTGATCGAGGTACGCCGCGGCACCCAGCCGCTGTCGGCACAGTGGCTGGCCGCCAGCCCGCTGCGGCGCCAACGGGCGACACCCGCGGTGGCGGCACGCATAGCCGGCGGCATCGACGCCTACCAGAGGATCTCCGGCCTCGGGCGCTTCCTCGACGACAACGCCCAACACGCGGAGGTGATGGCCACCCTCGACGTACGGTGCGGCGGGCGCATTGTCGACCCTACCGCCGACCTCTCCCTGATCGAACTTTCCGCAGGGCAGCCGGGCTGGGCGCGGCGCCATCGCGGACGGGGCCGATCCGCCGCCCGGACCGCCATGGCGGGCCGGGTTCCGGACGGCATCAGACTTCGTGAGGTACGCGGGGCGCAACTGCCCGACTGGTACGACCGGCTCACCGACCGGCGGGACGAGATACGCGACGAGTTCGCCGCCGCCCGGGCCGATCCGGCCACCCAGGAACTGATGGACCTGGCCCGCCTCGACGCGCTCGTGCGGGACTGGCCGACCTCCGGCCGTTCCGGTGATCCGGTCGTGACCCGGGACTACAGCCTGCTGTTGCCCCGGGCGCTGGCGACGAGCAAGTACCTGCGGTGGCTGCATCACCACCGAGCAACTCGACGATGCGGTGTCGCTGCACGTCCGCCGCAGGCCCGAGACCGCACCTCGCACCTGGCGTCGTGACCGAGAGTGCTGCCGTGATCGTCACGACAGCACGGTCACCTTCGGAAGGTGAATTGGCACACGAACAGGACGGCCGTAGCCCCATCAGTCCTATTTCTGGTCGCTTGGTGCGAGACGTTTGCCTCGATTACGCGGTAGCGGCTGTGGAGCATTGTCGGTAAGGCAGCCGTACGGGGCAGTTGGCCTGGATTCAGCTGCGGGGTAACAGCGCGAATGCCAGAATCACAGATGGCGCCAGTCGCCATTGTGGAGCAGATGCGGTCCGTTCGAGCCGCAGACCTAAACAGGAGGCAAGATGAGCATGGTACGTCCGAACGGGCCCGAGAGCGGCCTGTCGCGCGACGAGAACAAGCGGGCGTGGTCGGCTCCGCGTCTCACCCGCCTGTCGGCTGGAGCCACGGCCAGCGGCGCACTGCTGATTCTCGACGCACTGATCGGCCTGGACTCCTAGTCCGGCCCAGGAACGGCTGCACCGCTGCCCTCCAGGTTTCCGACGACGAGCGCAGTAGAGCCGTCGCTAATGTGAATATCGCTCATAGGTGTCGTCGGGGTGGTCGATATGAATCGTTGTCGACCACCCCGGCGGCCTATCGAGGTTCGGTGAGATGCAGAACTACGTACCCCGGCGAGGGGATAGTGCTGATTCAGCACAAGCGATTCAGGTGGCGGTGTTTCCCGACCAGCGGCTGTTGCGCTGTCTGTTGTTGGACTCGGTCGGGGCGCGCCTGGTGGCGGTCTTCCGGCAGCACGGGATCGAGTCGATCCTGCTCAAGGGGCGCAGCATCGTGGACCGGCTCTACGACGGCAGTGCGGTGCACCGCGGCTACCGCGACGTCGACCTGCTGGTCGATCCGCGGCGGCACGCCGATGCCGAGGCCATCCTCACGGGACTCGGCTTCGTCGACCTGATGGCCGGTGCCCGGCCCGGTGAGCACGTCCTTCACGCATCCACCTGGCGCCGGACTCCCGATCAGGCGACTGTGGATCTGCATGTCACGCTCGCCGGCTGCGGCGTGGCCCCCACCCGCGTCTGGTCACTGCTGTGGACCCACAGCCGCCGCTCGGCGATCGGAACGACCGAGGTGGCTGTGCTCGACGATGTGGCGCTCGCCTGCCACCTGGCGTTGCACGCGGCCCGAACCGGCGTGCAGGACACCAAACCGCTGGTCGATCTCCGGCGCGGTGTGGGGATTCTGGGCGACGACACCATGCGGGCGGCAGCGGAGCTGGCCCGGCGACTCGATGCGTCGCCCGCCTTCGTGGCGGGACTGCGCCAGGTCCCTGAGCTGTCCGGGTTGGCCGACGAACTTGGCAGGGGGGTGCACGTCCCGGCCGAACTCGCGGTACGGGCACTGACCCGGGTACGCGGCACGGGAACCCTGAACGCGCTGCACGCCGCCCGGCCGTGGCGGCGTCCCCTGTTCATCGTGCAGCGGGTTCTCCCGTCGAGGGCGATGCTGCGGCGCTCGATGCCCTTGGCCGCGCGTAGCGCCGTCTGGCTCGTGGTGTGTTACCTCCTGCGGCCTCTGTGGATGGCCGCGCGGCTGCCGGCGGCGATCCGGGCCCGGCGGCGGGCTGTGCGCTCGTGGGCGGCCCGTCCCCGGTGAAGAGGTCGGGGTGCTCAACCCTCGATGAGGAGGCTGTCCCCGCGAGCCGTTCCGGCCTGCTCGGTCAGACGCCCCAGTCGCAGTTGCATTATCCGGTCGCAGGCCGACAGGGTGCTCATGCGATGGGTGACGATCAGCACGGCCGCGTGCCGCCGGCACCCTTCGATCGTGTCGCGCACGAGGGCCTCGGCACGGGTGTCCAGGGCGCTGGTGGGTTCGTCCAACACGAGCAGGCGTGGCTGACCCGCCAACGCTCGGGCCAGCCCGATCCGCTGCCGTTGCCCGCCGGAGAGTGCCCGCCCGAGTGGGCCGACCGGATGGGTCAAGCCCTGCGGCCAGGCGGTGAGGTCTGCTTGCAGGCCGGCCGCCCGAGCGGCACGGCGTACGGCGGCATCGTCGATGTCGTTGCGGAGGAACCGGATGTTCTCCGCCACCGTCCCGTCGAGCAGGCCGGGGTCCTGCGGCACCAGGGCGACCTGGCTGAGCCAGCCAGACAGTGAGATGTCGCGCAGGTCGACACCGTTGACGGTGATCCGGCCCCGGGTCGGGGCGGCGAGCCGGAGCAGCAGGTGGAGAAGAGTTGATTTTCCGGTGGCGTTCCCACCGACAAGGCCCACCACCTCGCCCGGGCGCAGCGTCAGCTCGATGCCGGTCAGGGTGGGCTCGGGTGCCGAGGGATACGTGAACCACACGTCCTCGAACTGCACGACATCCAGGCGTGGTGCAGGGCGGCCGGTGGTGGTCGGGGCGGCCCGGCGGTAACGTCCGATCGCTGCGTTGATCCGGTCGAGGCTGGCCTGGCGGTCCGAGACGCCCTGCACTGCCGTGGAGATCTGCTGTCCGAGGCCGACCGCGCGCACCATCAGCAGCACGATGGCGCCGACCGAACCGATCGCGATCACCGATGTCTGACTGACGATGGCCAGGGCCATGCCTGCTCCGAGGATGGTGAGATCGCGACTCAACGTGGGTACGATCCTTGACTCGAACCGGACGCGGGCGGTGAGCCGCGCCGCCTTCTCGATCGGTCCGCGCGCTCGTCGGGGAACGATCTCGTGCACGCCGTTGGCCCACATCTCCCGGCTGAGCAGGGTGGTCTCACCGATGATGGCGGCCAGGTCCTCGTTGGCGCCGGCAGCGTCGCGGGCGAGCCTGCGGGTTCTGGCCCGGAACGGGTGGGCGACCGCCAGGCCCACCGTGCCGACGGTGGCGACGGCGAGCGCGGCGACCGGGCTGATCGCGACGGCGGCGGTGGTGAGTACGGCCATCTGCGCCGCGGCGACGAGGGCCGACGACACGGTCAGCATCCCCTGGCTGACGGTCACGGCACTGCTGGTGACGAGTTCCTGTAGGAAGCCGGGTCGATCGGTGGCCTGCTCGTGCCATCCCGCCCCGCAGTACGAGGACAGCAGTCGCGACCGGACGGTGACGGTGGCCTCGGTCGAGACGTGCGAGATGAGGCGTTCGGACAGCCAGTGGAGGTAACCCGCGATCAGCGTGGACGCGGCCAGGGCGGCTACCGCGTAGGGCAGGGTGAGCTGGTAGAGGCCGATGAGGGGGTTCGTGGTGGATCTGCTGTCGTCACCGGTCGCGGCCAGGGCCAGGGTTACCAACTGGACGATGAGGGCTGTCTCGGCGATGCCTTTGAACAGACCCAGGCAGGCGAGTGCGGCCAGTTTGACTCCGCCGGAGCGTACGTCCGAATGGAGGGAGCGAAACCAGGCGGCGAGGGCCAGCGGGTGTCGAGGACCCAGCAGCATGTATTCGACCTTAAGGCCGATAATACCTTCTTGTGCTAGAAAGGTGGTTATGGAGGTACGTCAGGGTCGATCGATCGAGGTGGCGGCACCGGCTGTGTTCGGGGCGGAGGTGAACGCCGGTCGGGTCGATCGGCGACTAGCGAGTCCGATCATCGCTACGCCCTGGTTGACGGCGGACACCTCGGAGGCGGTGCTGGAGATACCGGGCACGGCGAGGTTCCACATCTGGCGGGGCCGGCACATCCGGGTGCAGGCGATGCCCGGGGTGCCTACCTCGGTGATACGCATGTGGCTCGAAGGCATGGTCGCCTCGTTGGTCCTCATCCAGCAGCGTCGGTTCGCCCTGCACGCCTCCACGGTCCGGATAGGAAGTCGCCTCGTGGCCATCGCCGGGCAGAGTGGCGCCGGCAAGTCGACAACCGCGGCGCTCCTGGCCGGTCGCGATCACCCGATCGTCACCGACGAGGTGACCGCCGTTGACTTTCCGGTGGGCGAGGGGGGCGTCATCCCCACCGTGTGCCCGTCTGGCCGCCGGTTGAGACTGCGTCGGGAGACCGTCGACCGCCTCGGCATGGACGGCGACGGCGGTGAGGAGATCATCGGGACGGGGAAACTCGGCTTCCCCCTCGTCGCCCCCGATCACGACGACCTGCCCTTGGGGTTGATCGTCGTCCTCCGGCCGGTAGGCGGCGAGACGGCGCCGGCTGTCCACAAGTTGACGGGCCCGGCAGCCCTCACGGCTCTGATCGTCAATACGCTACGGCCCTACTTCTGCCTCCTCCAACGCCAGGCGCATCTGCAGTGGATAGCCGCCCTGGCCGGTGCCGTCCCGGTCGTGCAGGTCGACCGCCCGTCGAGCAGATGGACCGGGAGTGTGGTGGCCACGTTGATCGAGGAGATGGCAGCGGCAGACGGACCAGACGGCGGAATGCCCCGCTACGACCGTGCCGCGGCACCTCACCCGATGCTCTGCGTTGGCGGTCGGCACCAGGATCAAATCGGCGACGGTGGGGTCTGCGCGTAACGTCCCCGGCGGCGATTCGCACGCCGTACCAGGGCCGCGAACTCCTGTTTCGGCGTGTGCCAGAAGCTGCTCGTGGTCGATCGCCAGCGGTAGTGCGGTGGTGAACGCTGCGGTGGGTCCTCGGCGCGGTTGAGACCGGGGGAGCGGTGGCGGCCGCCGGGTGCGCTTCCTCGGCGGCTGCCCCGGCCGCTCTGGCTTCGACCGGCTGGGTGTCCTCGTGGTCAGTGGTGCGGTCTGCCCGGTGGTGGACCCGGGTCGGCTCCGGTGATCGCCTGCCCGATCCTCGCATCACCGACACGTTCAGTTATTGGCCTGACGTGTGTCGCAGCCGGCCGAGATTTCGGATTCGCCGTGTGAAACGGGTGTTGGTCAGGCTCTTGTTGGCCGCCATCTCGTCGGGGATGGATGACCGGGCTGGGCGTCACCCGCCTGACTTTGGCTACTGTCTGTGTCTAGGGGGTGTCGGCGGAACTCTTGACGATGTAAACCACTTCACAGTAGCGTCCCACATTAAGCAACCATGACCACAATATGAGCCGCTTAGTCTGGGGTAGCCATGAGAATGCGAGTTCGGGCCACGGCCGCAGCCCTGCTGATGACCGTCGCGGTGGCGGGGTGTTCCGAGAACCAGTCCTCCGGAGGGTCCGACGACGGCGACGCCGCGACCTCCGCCGCCGTCAACTTCGGTGTCGGCGTCGACCCGGCGTACTCGCCGATCTACCTCGCCGACCAGGACAACCTCTTCGACCAGGCCGGCCTCAACGTGACCGTCACCCAGTACCAGGAGGGCACCGGCGGGCTCGACGCGATCCTGGCCAAGCAGGGCCAGGTCACTGCCAGCACCGAGTCGAGCCTGCTCAACCGGGCGACCCGGGGCGACATCAAGGGGCTCGCGGTCTTCTCGCAGTCACCCAGCTTCATCAAACTCGTCGCCCGATCCGGCATCACCGACGTCGCCGGCATCAAGAAGTACGGCGTCGTGCCGGGGACCGTCAACGAGTACGCCACCAACAAGGTTCTCGACACCGAGGGCATCAGCCGTGACGCGGTGGAGTTCGTCAACGCCTCGCCCGCCGAGATGCCGGCACTACTACAGCGCGGCGACGTCGACGGCTACATCATGTGGGAGCCGTGGCCGTCGCGGGGCGTCGCCAACGGCGGCACGGTGCTGCTGACCAGCGGCGACATCGGATACGTCTACAACCTGATCGTCGGCGTCGACGGTGCCTGGTACGAGGCCAACCAGGAAACGGCCAAGAAGGTCGTCGAGACCATCGCCCAGGCGTGCGAGCAGATCACCGCCGACCCGGCCAAGGCCGGCACGGTCACCGAGACCGCGATCAAGGTGCCGGCGGCCGAGGCGCAGGCCCTCCTCGACGGCGTGCAGTGCCAGGTCCGGGACTTCACCGACGCGGACATCGAGCGGTACCACGAGATCGCCCAGTTCCAGCAGGACAGCAAGATCGTGGACCAGAAGGCCGACCCGGCGGCGGTCATGGTCAGGGGAGTGGTGTGACCCGCTCCGGCTCCCCGGTGTCCGTACGCGACGTCGACATCCGGTTCGACGACTTCGTGGCGGTCCGTCAGGCGAACCTGGACATCGACGGCGGGGAGTTCGTCTGCCTGCTGGGTCCCAGCGGCTGCGGCAAGTCGACGCTGCTCAACGCGATCGCCGGGTTCGTCAAGCCGGTCGACGGGGAGGTGACCTGCGCGGGCGTGCGGGTCACCGGCCCCGACGTGTCGCGCGGCGTGGTGTTCCAGAGCGCCGAGGCTCTCTTCCCGTGGCTGACGGTACGACAGAACGTCGACTTCGGTCCGCGGATGCGGGGTGTCGGCAGGGCGCAGCGGGCCACCGCGGTCGACCGCTACCTCACCATGGTCGGGCTCAGCCACAGCGCCGACCGGTTCCCCGGCCAACTCTCCGGTGGTATGCGTCAGCGCGCTCAGCTGGCCCGGGTGCTGGCCAACGAACCGTCGGTCGTGCTGATGGACGAGCCGTTCGGCGCTCTGGACGCGCAGACCCGGCTGGTGATGCAGGTCGAACTCGACCGGATCTGGCGGGAGACCGGCGCCACCATCGTGTTCGTCACGCACGACATCAGCGAGGCGATTCTGCTCGGCGACCGGATCGTCACGATGACCGCCGGTCCTTCGGCTGCGATCAAGAACGTCTACCCGTGCGATCTGCCCCGGCCCCGCGACCTGACCGACCCGGCGAGCGCCGCGCTCTTCCGCCGCCTGCGCGAGGACATCGGCGCGGAGGTGGCGCGGACCCTGCGGGCTCAGGGTCTCGACGACGGGCACGACGGGCGGGATGCCACGGAAGGCGCCAGCGACGACGGCCGGCCCGCCGGTGGTGAGAGGAGTGCGCGACGATGAGCGTGGACGTCCGCTCCAGGGCGGAGAGGGCCGGCCGGGACGAGCCCGGTCCGACCCGGCGACGCCGGAGCCGCCCCCGGCTGGCCCGGGTCGGGTTGTCGGTCCTGTCGGTGGTGCTCGGCATCGTCATCTGGGACCTGGTCAGCCGCAACTACACCGCCTTCTTCCTGCCTTCGCCGTTGCTCACCTGGCGGGGCGCGGTCGACCTGGTCCAGGACGGCACGCTGTGGAGCTCGGTCAGCGCCTCGTCGACCCGGATCCTGACCGGCTGGGCGTTGGGCGTCGTGATCGGCGGGCCGGTCGGACTGCTGATGGGCTGTGTGCCGTGGCTGCGGCTGATGCTGGACCCGTACATCCAGTTCTTCCGCTTCGTGCCGCCGATCGCCTTCGTCACGCTGGCGATCATCTGGCTCGGGCCGGGCGAGGCGTCGAAGGTCGCGTTGATCTTCTACACGACCGTCTTCATCGTCGCGCTCAACACGCTGGCCGGAGTCCTGTCGGTCGACGAGCTGCGGCTGCGGGCAGCCCGGGCGCTCGGGGCCAAGCCGGCCCGCACCCTGGTTTCGGTGGTGCTGCCGTCGACGGTGCCGCACGTCGTGACCGGCGCTCGGCTGGCCATGGGCAACTCCTTCCTGACCATCGTCTCCGCCGAGATCGTGGCGGCGCAGAGCGGCCTCGGATCACTCATCTGGACCGCCCGCAACTACGCCAAGACGGAGTGGGTCTTCGTCGGCATCATCGCCCTGGGCCTGCTCGGCTACCTCTTCGACTGGATCCTGCGGGTCGTCAGCAGCAAGACCCTGCGCCGCTACGGCGTCACCTTCTAGCCAGGCCGCCCGACGGCGGGCCGGCGACGCTCCGCCCGATCCGGCGCGCCCACCACTACCCGAAAGGCTCGCCATGCTGTGCATCGGCGTCGACATCGGTGGCACCTTCACCGACGTCATCGTGTACGAGCCGGCCACCGCCCGGCTCGCCGAGGCCAAGACCCTGTCCACGCCCGACGACCCGGCCGCGGCCATCTTCGAGGGCCTGGCCAAGCTCGGCGTACGCCTCGACGAGGTCGACCGTTTCGTCCACGGCACCACCCGGGTCACCAACGCGCTGCTGGAAGGCTCCGGCGAGCCGGTCAGCGTGGTCACCACGGAGGGCTTCCGCGACGTCCTGGAGATGGGGCTGGGGCACCGGCCGCAGCTATACAGCGTGAAGGAGGCGGGGCGCCCGCCGCTGGCCCCGCGTCGGCTGCGGCACGTGCTGCCCGAGCGGATCGGCGCCGACGGCAGTGTCGCACGGCCGCTGGACACCGCCGACCTCGACGTCGTGCTGGACCGGGTGGCTGCCGCCGGGCCGAAGGCCGTCGCCGTCTGTCTGCTGCACTCCTACCGCAACCCGGCGCACGAGCGGGCGGCGGCCTCCCGGCTCGCCGAGCGCTACCCCGGTCTGGTCTGCACAATTTCCTCGGAAGTGGTGCCGGAGCAGGGCGAGTACGAGCGGTTCACGACCACCGTGCTCAACGCGAGCGTCCGGTCGACGGTCGCCGACTACCTGCGCGGGCTCGGTACCACGCTCGCGGCGGGCGGCTACACCCACCCGTTGTCGATCATGACCAGTAGCGGCGGGGTCGTCTCCACCGAGGAGGCCGGCCGGCTGCCGATCAACCTGGCGCTGTCCGGTCCGGCCGGCGGAGTCGCCGCGAGTGTCCACGTCGCCGAGTTGGCCGGCTACCCGAACGTGATCACCTGCGACATCGGGGGCACCAGCACCGACGTCTGCCTGATCAAGAACGGCACCCCGTTGATGACCAACGACGGGAAGATCGCCGGGTACCCGAACCGCACCTTCCAGGTCGAGATCAACACAATCGGTGCCGGCGGTGGCTCGATCGCCTGGCGGGACGTGGGCGGCGAGCTGCGGATCGGGCCACGCAGCGCCGGCTCGACGCCCGGCCCCGCCGCGTACGGCCGGGGCGGCACCGAGCCGACGACCACCGACGCGCACCTGGTCGTCGGCCACCTCGACCCGCAGGAGAGCCTCGGTGGCGAGGTACGCCTCGACCTCACCGCCGCCCGGACGGCCATGCACCGGCTCGCCACCGAGTTCGGCCTCGACGACCTGGAGCTGGCACACGGCATTCTCAAGATCGCCACCACCAAGATGACCAGCGCGATCAAGGAGATCTCGGTCGCCTGCGGTCACGACCCCCGGGACTTCGTGCTGATGCCGTTCGGTGGGGCCGGCCCGATGCACGCCACCGTGCTCGCCGACGAGCTGGGCATCCGCCGGGTGCTGGTGCCGCCGGTGCCGGGCAACTTCTCCGCGCTCGGCTTCGTCACCGCCCAGGCCCGGCACGACTACGTGCGTACGGTGCTGGTGCCGGCCGACGAGACGGGCTTGGGCGCCGTCCGCGCCGTCGTGGCCGAACTGCGCGAGGTGGCGCGCGGACAGCTCAAGGCGGAGGACGGTGTCGAACCTGACAAGGTCACGTTCGGCCTGTCGGTCGGCATGCGGTTCCGGGGCCAGTCCTTCGACCTCGCCGTACCCGTCGAGGATGTGCCGACGACGGTCGAGGAGCTGGTCGCGGCGTTCCACACCACCTACGCCGACCGGTACGCGTACGCCCGGTCCGGGCACCCTGCCGAGATCGTCAACTGCCGGCTGACGGCGTTCGGCCCCCGACCCGCCGTACGGTTCGTGCCCCCGACCGGCACTCCGCCGCAGCCGGAGCGGACCCGGATCTACGGCTCGGAGGGCTGGGACGACGCTACCGTCTGCCGCCGTACCGAGCTGGTTCCCGGTGCCGCCGTGCCTGGACCGGCCGTGGTCCGGGAGAACGGCAGTACGACCGTGGTCGGTGCCGGCTGGACCGCGGCCGTCGACGACCACGGAAACCTGCTGCTCGTCAAGGAGTGATTTGGTGAGCCCCTGCGCCCTCGACACCATCGTCCTGGACCGCGCCGCCCGGGAACCTGACCGCCCGCTGTACGCCTTCGACGAACTGGACCGACCGGTGTCGGCGGGAGAGTTCGCCGACCTCGCTGGCCGGGGGGCCGCCGTGCTGGCCGCGCTCGGGGTCGGTCGCGGCGACCGGATCGCGGTGTGGGCCGAGAACAGTCTCGGCTGGCTGGTCCTGCTGGGCGCTGCGGCCTGGCGGGGTGCCGCCCTGGTGACCCTGCATCCCGGCCTGACCACCCCGGAGCTGACCGAGGCACTGGCCCGTAGCCGCCCGCGCCGGCTCTTCGTCGCGAACCAGGTGCGCGACCGCGACGGTCCGGCCACCGCCGCGCGGGTCGTCGCCGGCCTGCCGCCGGCCGCCCGCCCCGACGGCTGGCACGCGTTCGGCGACGACCTGGCCGGGCTGCGCGGCTGGACGGACTCCGTGCCGGCCCCGGCCGGACACCCGGACGCCACCTTGAACATCCAGTTCACCTCGGGATCGACCGGCCCGGCCAAAATGGTCTCGCTCAGTGCCCGCAACCTGATCGCCAACGCGCGGTGGACGGCCGACGCCGCTGGCCTCGGTGCCGACGAACGGATCGCCTCGCCGCTGCCCCTGGCACACGCGGCCGGCCTCGGCAGCGGCGCCCTACTGGCCCTGGTCACCGGGGCGTTGTGGGTGTCGGTCCGCCGGTTCCGGTCCGAGCCGGTGCTGGCCCAGATCGCCCGGCACCGGTGCACCGTGCTACAGGCCGTACCGACGATGGCGACGCTGCTCGCCGACACGGTCGAGGCGGAACCGGACCGCTTCGACCTGTCGTCGCTGCGGGTCGGATTCCTCGGCGGTGCGCCCTGCGCACCGGCGCTGCTCGCCCGAACCCGGCGGGTGCTCGGGCTGGACCACATCGCTGTGGTCTACGGCCAGACCGAGGCCGGGCCGACGATCAGCGTCGACCCCGGAGACGGCAGCTGCGGCAGGCCCGGCGACACGGTCGGCCGGATCGTCCCGGACCTGGGTGCCGCCGTCGTGGCCCCCGGCACCCGGACCGAACTGCCCGCCGGCCAGCCCGGTGAGCTGCTGGTGCGTGGCGAGTCGGTGACCGTCGGCTACATCGACGACCCGGACGCCACCCGGGCCACGGTCACCACCGACGGCTGGCTGCGTACCGGAGACCTGGGCGCGCTCGACGCCGACCGGATCTTCACCCTCACCGGCCGGGTCAAGGAACTGATCATCCGGGGCGGCGAGAACGTCAGCCCGGCCGAGGTGGAGGCGGCGTTGCTCGACGACCCGGCCGTCGCCCAGGTGTGCGTACTCGGTGTGCCCTCGCCGCGCTGGGGCGAGGAGGTCGGCGCCCTCGTCGTCGCCGCCGCTGGCGCCGACGTCGGCCCCGACCGGCTCACCGGGGTGGCCGCCGCCCGGCTGGCCCGACACAAGGTGCCGACACTGATCCGGACGGTGCCGGGCCTGCCGTTGCTGCCGTCCGGCAAGGTCGACCGGCGTGCCGCGCTCGGCCTGCTCACCGGTGAGGAGGAGCGCTGATGCAACTCGGCTCGTGCTTTCTGGACTCGTTGACCGTCACCAGCTTCTTCGGCAACGCCGAGATGCGCGGGATCTTCAACGACCGCCAGCTCATGCAGTCCTGGCTCGACGTCGAGGCGGCCCTGGCCCGCGGCCAGGCAGGCCTCGGCGTCATCCCGTCGGCGGCGGCCCAGGCGATCACCGACGTCGCCTGTCTCGACCGGCTCGACACGGCGGTGCTCGCCGCCGGCGCCGCCGACACCGTGCACCCGCTGGTCCCGCTGGTCCGGGCGCTGACCGACGCCTGCCCCGGCGACGCCGGCCGTTACGTCCATCTCGGTGCGACCACCCAGGACGTGATGGACACCGGTTTCGTGCTGCGGGCCCGGGCCGGCCTGGACGTCGTCGCGGGCCAGGTCGACGAGCTGGTACGCATTCTGCGCCGGCTGGCCCTGCGACACCGGGCCACCCCGATGCCGGCCCGGACCCACGGCCAGCAGGCGCTGCCGACCACGTTCGGTCTGCGCTGCGCGGTGTGGCAGAGCGAGCTGCAACGGCACCGGGCCCGACTCGCCCAGATGCGCGAACGGCTGCTGGTGACCAGCATGGGTGGGGCCGCCGGCACGATGGCCGGCTACGGCCCGCAGGCGTTCGCCCTGGAACGCGCGGTGGCCGACGAACTCGGCCTCGGAGTCGCGGACACCCCGTGGCATGCCACGTCGGACCGGTTCGCCGAGTGCCTGATGGTCCTCGGGCTGGTCGCCGCCAGCGCCGAGAAGCTGGCCCGGGAGGTCTACTTCCTTGGGCGTACCGAGGTCGGCGAGGCCCACGAGCCGCAACGTGCCACCCAGGTCGGCAGCAGCACCATGCCGCACAAACGCAATCCGATCCGGTGCGAGGCGGTGATCGCCGCCGCCGGCACTCTGCGCGCCCAGGTGCCGCTGGCACTGCAGACCATGGTCGCCCAGGACGACCGCGACATGGGTGTCGGCATGACGCTGTGGAAGCTGCTGCCGGAATGTTTCATCCTCATCGGTGGTGCCCTGGAACGGTTGGTCGAGGTCTTCGGCGACCTTGGCGTCAACCCGGACCGGATGCGCGCCAACCTGGACATCACCGGTGGGCTCGTGCTGTCCGAGGCGGTCATGCTCCGCCTCGCCGACCGGCTCGGCCGCGAGCAGGCCCACCACCTGGTGATGCGGATCGTGCGCGACAGCCTGGAGCAGAACCGCTCGTTCGTCGAGGTGCTGCGCGCCGACCCGCAGGTGGCCGCCGCCCTGCCCGGCAGTGAACTGGCCGGGTTGCTCGACCCGCTGTCGTACGTCGGCCATGCCGCCGCGCTCGTCGACCGAGCCCTCCTGACCTCGGAGTCAACATGACCATTGACCAGTCCGTGCTGCTGCACCGCTCCGGCCGGTTGGCCCGGGTGACCCTGCACCGGCCACTGCGGCGCAACAGCTTCAACCTCGACATGCTCGCCCGCTTCGAGGACGTGTTGCACGAACTCGGCCGGGACCGCACGGTCGAGGTGGTGGTGCTCACCGGCGAGGGCACGGCGTTCTGTGCCGGCACCGACCTGCACGAGCTGACCGACCTCGATGCCGAGGCCACCATGTACGTCCAGCGGCGTACCGGCGAACTCGTCGAGCGCTGGTACCGGCTGGAGCAGACGACGGTCGCTGCCTTCAACGGGCCGGCGATCGGCTCGGGTGCCGTACTCGGGCTCGCCAGCGACCTGCGGGTGGCCGCCGACAGCGCGTTCTTCACCTTCCCCGAGGTGACCTTCGGTATCCCGCTGACCTGGAGCGGCATGGCGATCCTCGCCGATCTGGTCGGTGCCGACCTGGCCAAGCGTTGGTTGCTGCTCGGCGAGCGGGTCGAACCCGCCGACATGCTGGCCCTGCGTCTGGTCACCGGCGTGGTCGACGCCGAGGAACTGCCGGTCGCCGTCGCCGGCATCACCGACCGGTTGCTCGCCACGTCGGCGGTCGGCCGTTCGATGACCAAGCGCGCTGCCCGGCTGGCCGGTCCGCGGTTCGAGGCGGTGGCCAACGACTCCTACCTCGGGGCGCTGAGTGTGGCGCTACGCCCGCCCGGCGGATACCTCGACGGGGGCGCGCGATGAAGGTCTTCGAGGCGATCGCCGACGCCGTTGTCGCGCACGGCGTCGACACCGTCTTCGGTCTGCTCGGCGACGCCAACATGTTCCTGGTCGCCGACCTGGTGAACCGGCACGGTGTGCGGTTCGTCGCGGCCCGTAACGAGAACGCCGCGGTGATGATGGCCGACGGGTACGCCCGGACCACCGGCCGGTGTGCGGTCGCCACCGTCACCCACGGGCCGGGGCTGGCGGTGGCCGGGGCGGCGTTGACCATCGCCCGGCAGGCCCGTACCCCGCTGGTCCTGATCGCCGGCGACACCCCGCCCGGCGACCCGCTGCACGTGCAGCACTTCGATCAGCAGCCGTTCGTGCTGGCGACCGCGGGCACGTTCGTGCCGACGACCGCCGCCGGGACCGCCGTACGGGATGTCGGGCTGGCGTTCCGGGCGGCCCGCGAGATGCCCGGCCCGGTCGTGCTGAACGTGCCGATCGACCTTGCCGAAGAGCCGGTGCCGGCCGGCACGGTCGTCCCGGTGCCGGCGGTGCCCCGCCTGCCGCGACCGCTCGTGCCGGATCCCGTCGACGTCGAAGCGCTCGCGCTACGGCTACGTGCGGCGCACCGCCCGGTGCTGCTCGCCGGCCGGGGCGCCGAGCCGGCCGCCGCCGAGATCCGGGAACTCGCCGACCGCAGCGGGGCCCTGCTCGCCACCACGTTGATGGCCGCCGGCCTGTTCGCCGGGCATCCGTTCAACCTCGGGGTGGCTGGTGGGCTGGCTAGGCCGCTGACCCGGCGGACGTTGGCCGGGGCGGACCTGGTGGTCACCTTCGGGGCTGGGCTCAACCGGTGGACCGTCGATCATGGTGCCCTCTTCCCGGATGCGGCGGTGGTCAGCGTGGACGTCGACCCGGCGGCGATCGGGGCCCGCTGGCCGGTGGCCGCCGGGGTGGTCGGCGACGCGGGCGAGACGGCCCGGGCGGTATCGGCGGTGCTGGCACCGGTGAGCCGGCCACACTGGCGTCGTCCGGGCCTGTCGGCAGAGCTGGCGGCCGCCGACCCGTTCGCCGGCCTGCCCATCGAATCCTCGGCTGCCCGGATCGACCCGCGGGAGTTCATCCGAATCTGCGCCGGCCGCCTGCCGCGCGAGCGGACCACCGTGGTCGGCGTCGGTCACTTCGGTGGCTGGCCCAATCTGCTGCTCGACTCGGTCGCCACCGACCGGTCGTTCCTCGCGCCGTGGGAGTTCGGCAGCATCGGCGTCGGGCTGCCGTTCGCGGTGGGTGCCGCCGTGGGGCGTCCCGACCGGCCGGTGGTCGCCTTCGAGGGCGACGGCAGCCTGCTCACCGGGCTCGGTGAGCTGGACACTCTGGCCCGGGTCGACGCGCCGGTGCTGCTGGTGCTGCTCGACGACGCCGCGTACGGCGCGGAGGTGCGCAAACTCGCCCCCCGCGGAGTCGATCCGGAGTTGGCCCGCTTTCCCGAACGGGACCTCGCCGCGGCAGCCCGCGCGCTCGGGGTGCCGGCGTGGACCGTCACCGACGAAGTGGGCGCGCAGGCGGCCTTCGACGAGCTGCTGCCGCTGGTCGGGCCGGCCGTGCTGCACGTGCGGGTACGACCCGACGTGGTGCAGGAGAAGTTTTGACCGGGTCAGTCGCCCCAGACGTCGCCGAAGCCGTGCCCGAGTTGCCGGGACAGATCGTCGGCGGTCCGGCAGGCCGCCGTGGCAAGCTGCGCCACCCGGTCCTCGTCGAGCCGGAAGATGGGGCCGGAGACGCTGATGGCGCCGGTGACCCGACCGTGGCGGTCGCGGACCGGTGCGGCCACGACCCGCAGTCCCTGCTCGCTCTCCTGGTCGTTGAGCGCCCAGCCCTGCTGCCGGACGGTCGCCATCCGGGACACGAACGTGTCCAGGTCGGTGATCGTGTTGCCGGTCAGGGCGGTGAACGGTGCGGTGGCCAGCGTGGTCCGCAGTGCCGCGTCGTCCTGGTCGATCAGCAGGGCCTTGCCGGCGGCGCTGCACCACAGCGGGATGCGCCGGCCGAGCCGGGAGACGAGTTGCAGGTTGCGGGTGCCCTGGACGACGTGGATCGAGATCGCGTCGAGGTCCTCCAGGATCGACAGGTTGACGCTCTCGCCCTCCTCCTCGGCCAGCCGGTGTACCAGGGGGCGGGCGAGGGCGTGCAGGTCGAGGCCGGCGAGGTAGCGCGCGCCGAGTTCGAAGACCGTGACCCCGAGGCGGTAGTTCCCGTTCTCCTCGTTGCGCTGCAGGAAGCCGGCATCGGCCAGGGCCCGGAACAGCCGGCTGGCGGTCGACTTGTGTAGGCCGAGTTCGCGGCTGACGTCGCTGACCTTGCGCTCGGTGTCGTTGCCGCGGAAGGCGAGCAGCACGCTGAGCGCGCGGTCCAGTGCCTGCGTGCCGGACTCGCGGGGGGGCGGCCCGTCGTCCGGGCTGGTGTCAGTGGCGTACGACATCTTGCTTCCCACCTTCTCGGTTGCTAGGTTTCACAATATAACCCTAGGACCACAATATGGTCCAGCGCACTACGGTCCACCCGCAAGAGTGGGCGCACCCACGAGCGGCCCACCCCAGATGGTCCGTTCTCCCGCCACCGGGATCGAGCCGGAACCAGTGAGGCATCCGCATGACTGTGAACCCGATCGACCTGGAAGTCGTCACCGAAGGTCTCATCTCGATCGTCCGGGAGATGCGGCAGACGATCTTCCGTACGGCGCACTCGCCCGTGATCGCCGACGCGCAGGACTTCTCGTGCGCGCTGTTCGACCCGCAGGGACAGATGGTCGCCCAGGGCCGGGACATGCCCGGCCACGTCATCGCCATGCCGGCCTCGGTCGCCGAGATCTTCGCCGACTTCGCCGAGGAGATGAGCCCCGGTGACCTCTACATCGTCAACGACCCCTACCGCGGCGGCAGCCACCTCAACGACGTGACCCTGATCAGCCCGGTCTTCGTCGACGGAGAGCTCTTCCTCTTCCCCTGCGTACGGATGCACTGGGCGGACATCGGCGGTATGACCCCGGGCAGCGTCTCCGGCCAGGCCACCGAGATCCTCCAGGAGGGGCTGCGGATCCCGCCGATCAAGCTGATCGAGCAGGGCCGGCCCAACCGGGCCGCCTTCGACATCGTCTTCGCCAACGTGCGGATGGCCGAGGAGCGCCGCGGCGACCTCGAATCGAGCATCGCCGCCTGCCACACGGCCGAGCGGCGGCTGCGTGAACTCGTCGCCCGGCACGGCACCGACCTGGTCGGCGAGTCCGTCGCCGCCAACATGGACCGCACCGAACAGCGACTGCGCAACATGATCCGGGCCCTGCCCGACGGCACCTACCGGTACGAGGACTATCTCGACCTCTACACCGACGACCACTACGACGCCGCCATCGTCCGCTGTCTGCTCACCGTCGACGGCGACGAGATCGAGGCCGACTTCCGCAGCTCGTCGCCCCAGGTCGCCGCCGTGGTCAACTCCTCGCGGGCGATGACCGTCGCCGGCGTCTTCATCGCGGTCAAGTCGGCACTGGACCCCGGTGGCCTGGTCAACCACGGTGCGTTCCGGCCACTTCGGGTGCTCACCGAACCCGGCACCGTCGTGCACGTCAGCTATCCGGCCCCGGCCAACGCGCACAGTGAGGTCCGTAAGCGGGTCATCTCGGCCGTGATGGCCGCGCTCAGCCAGGTGGCACCCGACCTCATCGCCGCCGACCAGTTCGGCACCACCTTCCAGAACCTCATCGGCGGCGTCGACGAGCACACCGGACGGCCATACCTCTACTACGACTACCCGGCGGGTGGCAACGGCGGATTCCTCGAATCCGACGGACCCAGCGCGATGAACCCCGTCGACCTCGGGGACATCTCCACCATCCAGTCCGTCGAACGGCTGGAGACCGAGATCCCGATCCTCGTCGAGGCGTGCGAGCTGCGGACCGGTTCCTGCGGCGACGGGGTACGCCGGGGCGGGCTCGGCAGCCGCCGGGAAACCCGCCTGCTGGCCAGTGGCGGCGCATACTCGGTACAGACCGACCGGACCACCGTCCCGCCGTACGGGCTGCGGCACGGCGGCCCCGGCGCACCCACCGTGACCCACATCCGTCGGGCGGACGGTGCCCGGGTCGACTTCGCCACCCCCGGCAAGGTCGCCGGCTTCCCGATGCGTGCCGGTGACGTACTCGTCATGGAATCGGCCGGCGGCGGCGGTTGGGGCGACCCGTTGCAGCGGCCGCCCGACGAGGTCGCCGGGGACGTCGCCCAGGAGTACCTGACCACCGCCGAGGCCCGGCGGCGCTACGGCGTGGAACTCGACCCGACCGGCCACGTCGACGCCGCCACGACCGCCGCCAACCGGCGGCGGCTGCGCGAGGGGCGTCGCTGGTTGCGGACCACCGTCACCACCAACCCGCCCTACACCGGCCAGCGTGGGCAGCGCCGTCTGGTGTACGTCGCGCCCGGCAGCGGCCTCGCCGAGGACACCCTCGTCGAGGTGCACGGTGGACACCCGGCCCCGTTGCGGGCCTGGATCCGGCACGACGCGGCACTCGCCGCGGACGAACTCGCCCTCGACGACGAGGGGCTGCAGATTCTCGGCACCGCCCCGCACGAGCGTTCCTACGTGCGGGTGCTCTCCAGGGAGGGGTGTTCATGAGCAAGGTCTTCCGGGTGCCGCTGCCGTCGGCTCGCGGTGGTGCCACCACCGCCCCACGAGCCCCGCAGCCGGCCGCCACACCACCTCGGCGGGGCATTGTCGCCGGGTGCCTCAGCCCGCACCCGCCACACCTGATCTACGCCGAGAATCCGCCCCAGAACGAACCACGCTCCACCGGCGGCTGGGAGACGCTGCGCTGGGCCTACGAGCGTCTGCGCGCCCGCATCCGCGAGGTGCACAAGCCCGACGTGCTCATCGTCCACGCCCCGCACTGGATCACGATGGTCGGCCACCACGTCAACTGCGTACCGAACCCGCGTGGCACCTCCGTGGAGCCGATCTTCCCGCACCTGTTCCGCTACCACTACGACTTCCACACCGACGTCGAACTCGGCGAGGTGATCGCCGACGAGGCCAACGGACTCGGCCTGGTCACCCGCAAGCTGCGCGACCCCCGGGTACGGGTCGACTACGCCACCATCGGCGCCCTGCACCTGGTGAACCCGGCCTGGGACATTCCGGTGGTCTCGCTGTCGGCCAACAACAACCCGTACTTCTACTCCGACGCGTCGCTGGAGGAGATGGAGGTCCTCGGCGAGGCCACCCGGCGGGCCGTGGAAGCCACCGGCCGGCGCGCCGTGTTGCTCGCCTCCAACTCGTTGTCGCACCTGCACTGGCACGAGGAACCAGAGTTGCCGGAGGACATGGAACGGGAGCACCCGTACAACAACCACCAGTACCGGTGGGACATGAAACTGCTCGAAGCGATCCGCCGTGGACCCACCGCACCGCTACGCGAGTTGATCCCCGAACACATCGAGGCGACCGCCTCGGAGACCAAGGCCGGCAGCCTCACCTGGATGCTCGCCGCGTTGGGTTGGCCCAAGGTCGGCGGTGACGTGTTCGGCTACGGCACGATCATCGGCACCGGTAACGCGGTGGTGGAGTGGCTGCCCGAGGGGAGCCAGCATGGCTGACCGGACCGGAATCCTCGCCGGGGCACTGCTGCCCGGCATGCCACACCTGCTCGCCGACCAACCGGCGCCGAGTTGGTCGGCGCTGGCCGACGCGGGCCGTGACGTCGGCGCCCGGCTGCGCCGCCTCGAACCCGACGTGGTGCTGCTGCTGTCGACGCAATGGTTCACCGTCCTCGGCCACCAGTTCCAGTGCGACCCCAACCCGCGCGGCCACCACGTCGACGAGAACTGGTACGCCTACGACTACGGTCTGCTCGACTACGACCTGCGGTTCGACGTCGACTTCACCGAACGCTGGGCCGACCGGGTGCAGAGTGGCGGGATGCAGGCCCGGCGGACCCGCTACGACGGTTTCCCGATCGACACCGGCACCATCACCACCTCCGCACTGCTCGACCCGGACCGGAAACTGCGCTGGGCGCAGGTCTCCTGCAACCTCTACGCCGACGCCGACACCCTCGCCACGGTCGGTCGGGCCGGCGCCGCCGCAGCCCGCGACGCCGGCCTGCGCGCCGCCGTCGTCGTGGTGACCGGAATGTCCTCCGGGCTCATCCAGCAGTGGATCGAACCCGACCAGGACCGCATCGGTGAACCCGGCCACGAGCAGTGGAACGTGCGGATCCTCGACCTGCTCACCGCCGGCAAGATCGACGAGGCCCTCACCGCCCGCGAGGAGTTCGCCCGGCAGGCGCAGGCCGACAGTCAGTTCCGTGCCCTCGCCTTCGCCGCTGGCACCGGCGCCACCACCGGCCCGGCGCACCTGCACGCCTACGGCCCCGTCTGGGGCACCGGCGGCGCCGTCCTGTCCTGGAACCTGCCAGACCACCACTAGAGGAGACAGCATGCGGAACACGGCCGTGGGCTTCGTCGAAGCCGAAGGCTTCACTCCCATCTTCGACGCCGTCGACGCGATGGTGAAGGCCACCGAGGTCGAGGTGACGAAGGTCGTCCGGCTCGGCGGCGGCATCATCGCCGTCGCCGTACGCGGAGACCTCGCCACCGTCGAGGAAGCCGTCGACATCGGCGAGGAGACCGCCCGAGCCAAGAGCCGCTCGGTGCGCTCGATCGTCTTCGCGAGCCCCTGCGACGCCGTCAGCGCGCTGGCGGCCGATCCCCAACTCGTCGGCAACTGACAGCCGGTAAGGAGAACCAGACATGTCCGACATTGCGATCGGAATCGTCGAGACCCGCGGCGTCGTCGCCCTCTCGGCGGGCATCGAAGCCATGATCAAAACCGCCGACGTGCGCTGCGTCGGCGTCGAACGGGTCACCAGCGGCTACCTCGCCGTCGCCGTACGCGGCACCCTGGCCGCCGTACGGCAGGCCGTCGCCGCCGGCGAGGCCGCCATCCGCGCCCACGGCGACCTGCGCAGTTCACAGGTCTACCCGAAGCCGCACCCGATGACCGCGGCGCTGCTCGACAACCCGGAAACCGCCCGGATCCGCGAGGTCATGGCCAGCCTGCGCGGAGAAGCCGGATGATGCTCGGCGAGGTCGTCGGCAAGGTGTGGGCAGACCGCATTCTGCCTTCGCTCCAGGGTCGACGGCTCGTCCTGGTCCGGGTCCGGCCAGACGGCCCCGACCTGGTCGCCGTCGACCCGCTCAACGTCGGCGTCGGCACCACCGTGCTGGTCGTCACCGATGAGGCAGCCGCCTCGGTGACCGGCGAGTCCACCGTCGATGCCGCAGTGGTCGCCCTGGTCGCCGACCCCGGAACCGCCGAAGTCGTCCACCCCGCGCCCACCACGCCCTGACCGGGAGGTATGCCTGATGACCGACGGGCTCTGGTCCGCCAGTCTGCTCGCCGGCCGACCGGCCGGCGAGCCGACCGTGCTGCCGAACTTCGTCAACGGCGAATTCGACACGTCCGGCACCCGCTTCGCCAAGGTCTCCCCGGTCACTGGCGAAACCATCCGGTACGTCGCCGAGGCGGACCGATCCACCGTGGACGCAGCGGTGACCGCCGCGCGGTCGGCACTGCGTGGGCCCTGGGGCCGGATGGCAGAGCGGGAGCGTGCCGCCGTGCTGTACCGGGTCGCCGACGAACTGGAACGCCGGTTCGACGACCTGGTAGCCGCAGAGGTCGGCGACACCGGCAAGTCCATCTCGCAGGCACGCACGCTCGACATCCCGCGTGGCGCGGCGAACCTGCGGGCGTTCGCCGAGATCGTGTCGACCGCGCCGACGGAGTCCTTCACCACCCGGACCCCCGCCGGCGGACGTGCGCTGAACTACGCGGTGCGCAAGCCGGTCGGCGTCGTCGCGGTGATCGTGCCGTGGAACCTGCCGCTGCTGCTGCTCACCTGGAAGGTCGCCCCGGCGCTCGCCTGCGGGAACGCGGTGGTGGTGAAGCCGTCGGAGGAGACACCGTCGTCGGCGACGTTGCTGGCGGAGGTGATGGCGGCGGCTGGCGTGCCCGACGGTGTCTTCAACGTGGTGCACGGCTTCGGGCCAGGGTCGGCGGGGGAGTTCCTGACCCGGCATCCGGGAGTGGACGCGATCACGTTCACCGGCGAGTCGGCGACCGGTGGGGCGATCATGCGGGCGGCGGCCGACGGGGTGAAAGCGGTCTCCTTCGAGCTGGGCGGCAAGAACGCCGGCATGGTCTTCGCCGACGCGGACCTCGACGCCGCGATCGAGGGTTCGGTGCGTTCCTCGTTCACCAACGGCGGTCAGGTGTGCCTGTGCACCGAACGGCTGCTCGTGCAGCGGCCGGTGTACGACGAGTTCGTGACCCGGCTGGCGAGGCGGGCGGACGAGTTGGCCTTCGGCTGGCCCGCCGACGAGGCGACGGTGAACATGCCGCTGATCTCCCACCAGCACCGGGACAAGGTGCTGGGTTACTACGACCTGGCCCGCGTCGAGGGCGGCACGGTTCTCGCCGGTGGCGGCGTACCGGCGTTCGGGGACGCCCGCGACGGCGGCGCGTACGCCCAACCGACCGTTTTGACCGGCTTGGGAGCCGATGCCCGCGTCAATCGGGAGGAGGTCTTCGGGCCGGTCTGTCATGTGGCGCCCTTCGACGACGAGGACGAGGCGTTCGCTCTGGCCAACGACAGCGACTACGGGTTGGCCGGCACCGTGTGGACGCGGGACGTGGGTCGGGCACACCGGGCCGGTGTGCGTCTGGACGCGGGGATCGTGTGGGTGAACACCTGGTTCCTGCGGGATCTGCGGACGCCGTTCGGTGGGGTGAAGGCGTCCGGTGTCGGCCGTGAGGGCGGGGTCCACTCCCTGAACTTCTACTCGGAGCTGACAAATGTCTGTGTGGAGGTGTCATGAGTGAGATCGCCCGGGCCGCCCACCGGCTGCGGACCGCGTACGAGACCGGCACGCCCATCGCGCCGCTGCGCGGCGGCCTCCTGCCGGTCGGGGACATCGACGCGGCCTACCGGGTACAGCAGGCGCAGGTGGCCGGGTGGGAGACGGCGGGCCGCCGCCGGGTCGGGGCGAAGATCGGTCTGACGTCGACTGCGGTGCAGCATGCGTTCGGCGTCTTCCAGCCGGACTTCGGGGTGTTGTTCGCCGACATGGCGATCCCGGACGGTGCCGAGATCGACTGCGGTCGGCTGTTGCAGCCCCGGGTGGAGGCCGAGGTCGCGTTCGTGCTGGGTGCGGATCTGCCGTTCGAGCAGGTGATGCCCGTCGATGTGGTCCGCGCGACCGATCACATCCTGCCGGCGATCGAGATCGTGGACTCCAGGATCGCGGGCTGGGACATCTCGATCGTGGACACGATCGCCGACAACGCCTCCTCGGGACTGTTCGTGCTCGGCAACCAGCCCCGCAGGCTGTCGGATGTCGACCTCCGGCTGGCCGGGATGGTGCTCGAACACGCGGGTGAGCCGGTGTCGGTCGGAGCTGGCGCCGGCTGTCTCGGCAATCCCGTGCACGCGGTGGCCTGGCTGGCGCAGATGTTGGCCGTCGCGGGTAGTCCGCTGGCCGCCGGTGACGTGGTGTTGTCCGGGGCGCTCGGGCCGATGGTTCCGGTGACCGCCGGTGCGGCGTACGAGGCGCGGATCTCCGGCCTGGGTTCGGTCCGGGCCTGTTTCAGGGTGGGGGAGACGGCATGACCACAGGTGTGGCGGTGATCGGATCGGGGAACATCGGTACCGACCTGATGATCAAAGTGTTGCGGTTGTCGGACTCGCTGCGGATGGCGGCGATGGTCGGTGTCGACCCGGACTCCGACGGCCTCGCCAGGGCACGCCGACTCGGCGTGGCCACGACCGCCGACGGGATCGACGGGCTGCTGACGATGCCGGAGTTCGCCGACGTGGGGGTCGTCTTCGACGCGACGTCGGCAGGTGCGCACCGCCGGCACGCCGTACTGCTACGTGAGCATGGCCGGCTGGTGGTGGACCTGACCCCGGCCGCTGTCGGCCCGTATGTGGTGCCGCCGGTGAATCTGGACGAGCACCTGGACGAGCCGAACGTGAACATGGTGACCTGTGGCGGCCAGGCGACCGTGCCCGTCGTCGCGGCGGTCGGCCAGGTGACGCCCGTGCGCTATGCGGAGATCGTGGCGTCGATCGCGTCGAAGTCGGCCGGTCCGGGGACGCGGGCGAACATCGACGAGTTCACCGAGACGACGGCGCGGGCGATCGAGGTCGTCGGCGGTGCCGACCGCGGTAAGGCGATCATCGTGTTGAATCCGGCGGAGCCGCCCATGATCATGCGGGACACCGTCTACTGCCTGTGCCCGGACCGGGACGTCGACCGGGGCGCGGTCGCGGCGTCGGTCGAGGCGACGGTCGCCACCGTCGCCGCTTACGTGCCCGGCTACCGACTGAAGCAGCAAGTGCAGTTCGACGACGTCGACGCCCACGTGCCCGCGTTGGGTGCCCGGTTCACCGGGGTGCAGGTGTCGGCGTTCCTGGAGGTGTCCGGGGCCGGGCACTACCTGCCGGCGTACGCCGGGAACCTCGACATCATGACCTCGGCCGCGCTGCGCACGGCGGAGCGGATGGTCGCGCTACGCCTCGGGCGGGGGGTGCCGGCATGACCCGGCTGTACATCCAGGACGTGACGTTGCGCGACGGCATGCACGCCGTACGGCACCAGTTCACCGTCGATGAGGTCCGGTCGATCGCCGCTGCCCTCGACAGGGCCGGGGTCGCGGCGATCGAGGTCGCACACGGCGACGGGCTCGCCGGCTCAAGCGTGAACTACGGGCACGGTGCCGCGTCCGACGCGGACTGGATCGCGGCGGCGGCGGAGGTGGCGACCAACGCGAAACTGACCACACTCCTGCTACCCGGCATCGGCACGATCACCGACCTGAAGGCCGCCCGCGATCTGGGCGTGAGCAGCGTGCGGATCGCGACGCACTGCACCGAGGCGGACATCTCCGCCCAGCACATCGGGTGGGCGCGGAACAACGGCATGGACGTGTCCGGGTTCCTGATGATGTCGCACATGAACGACCCGAAGGCACTGGCGGAGCAGGCGAAGCTGATGGAGTCGTACGGCGCGCACTGCGTCTATGTCACCGACTCCGGTGGCCGGCTGCTGCCCCGGGACGTCGCCGAGCGCGTGGACGCGTACCGACAGGTGCTCGACCCGGTTACGCAGATCGGCATCCACGCGCACCACAATCTGTCCCTCGGCGTGGCGAACAGTGTCGTCGCGGTCGAGCACAGCGCCGTCCGGGTCGACGCGTCCCTGGCCGGGCAGGGCGCCGGTGCCGGGAACGCACCCCTGGAAGTGTTCGTCGCCGTCGCCGAACTGCACGGCTGGGACCACGGCTGTGACGTGTTCGCGCTGATGGACGCCGCCGACGACCTGGTGCGTCCGTTGCAGGATCGGCCGGTGCGCGTCGACCGGGAAACCCTGAGCCTCGGCTACGCCGGGGTCTACTCCAGCTTCCTCCGGCATGCCGAGCGGGCGTCGGACCGCTACGGGGTCGACGTCCGCGCGATCCTCCTCGAACTGGGCCGCCGCCGCATGGTCGGCGGGCAGGAGGACATGATCGTCGACGTGGCCCTCGACCTGATCGCCGCCACCGAGGAGACCTCGGGGACCGGAGGAAGCCGATGAACACCGTCGACCAGCTCGCCGTACGTCTCGACGTCGCGGCGACCAGCTGTACCGCGATCGCGCAGCTGGGTGCCGACACCGGGCTGGACGTGCCCACCGCCTACCGGGTGCAGCAGGCCGTGGTCGCCCACCGGGTGTCCCGCGGTGAGCGTCTCGTCGGGTTGAAACTCGGGCTGACCAGCCGGGCCAAAATGGCGCAGATGGGCGTCGACGACGTCATCTGGGGCCAGCTCACCGATGCGATGCGTATCCCCGACGGTGGCACGGTCAGCCTCGCCGACCACATCCACCCGAAAGCCGAACCGGAGGTCGCCTTCCTCGTCGAGGGCGGTGACATCACGGCGGTCGCACCGGCGATCGAGGTCATCGACTCCCGGTACGTCGACTTCCGCTTCACGCTGCCCGAGGTTGTCGCCGACAACACCTCGGCGAGCGGCTTCGTGCTCGGTGCCTGGCAGCCGATGCCGTACGGGATCGACAACCTCGGCGTGTTGCTGGAGGTCGACGGGCAGGCGGTCCAGATCGGATCGACCGCCGCCATCCTCGGCGATCCCCGGCGGGCACTGCTCGACGCGGTCCGGCTCGCCGGCGCCAACAGCGTTCACCTGGTCGACGGATCGGTACTGCTCGCCGGTGCGGCGACGGCCGCCGTCGCGCTGCGGGTCGGGTCGCACGTCCGGGTCACCGTCGAGAAGCTTGGTAGGGCGTCGCTGCGAGTCGGTTCGTGAGCGGGCGCAGCGAGGCAAGCGTGGGGCGCGGGAGCGGCCACGACGGGGTGGTGCCCGGCATGGCCGTGCCGCGCGGCCGGTTCCCGCACGTCAAGGTCGCCGGTGACCTGATCTTCGTCTCGGGTACGTCCAGTCGCCGGCCGGACAACACCGTTGTCGGCGCCTCAGCGGACCTCTTGGGCGTCACCGCTCTCGACATCCGCGTGCAGACCCGCGCCGTCATCGACAACATCCGCGACATCCTGCACTCCGTCGGCGCGGACCTCGCCGACCTTGTCCAGATCACCACCTACCTGGTCAACATGAACGACTTCGGCGGCTACAACGAGGTCTACGCCGAGTACTTCGACGAGACCGGTCCCACCCGCACCACTGTCGCCGTACACCAGTTGCCGCACCCGCATTTGCTCATCGAGATCCAGGCCGTGGGTCGGTGCCGGTGATGGCGCCGTGGCGGCGAGGGCGCGACCGCGTCGACGCGACGGGACATCGGCAACCCTGCTGTCGGAGGCGATCCGTACGCCAAGTAGAAGATCCCGACGTCGGAGTGCCGGACGGTAGTCTGACGCCGTGATCATTATTGGGAACGTCCTGGTAGGGCTGGTCGCGTTGATCCACGTTTACATCTTGGTCCTGGAGATGTTCCTGTGGACCGGCCGGACCGGCCGGCGTGCGTTCAACACGACGTCGGAGTTCGCGGAGCAGACCAGGGTCCTCGCGATGAACCAGGGCCTCTACAACGGCTTCCTGGCTGCCGGTCTGGTGTGGGGTCTGGTCACCGGCGGGGGCACCGGGTTCGCCGCGAAGGTGTTCTTTCTCGTCTGTGTCGCGGTCGCTGGCATCTTCGGTGCCGCGACGGCGAGCCGACGCATCCTCTTCGTGCAGACGGTGCCGGCGGTGACGGCCCTGGTGTTCGTCATCGCCGCGCACTGAGTTTGAACGTATGCGTGGAGACCGGCAGGGGCAGTAGCGTCCTGGCCATGGTCTCGGATGCTTTCGTACCACCCGGCTTCGATCCGCCGACGTCGCTGGCCACCGGCCGGTTCCGCCTCGAACCGCTGGGCCCGCAGCACAACCTGGCGGATCACACTGCCTGGACGTCGAGCATCGAGCACATCCGCGCCACACCGGGTTACCCGAACGGTGAGTGGCCACCACCTGGCGGCATGTCGTTCGAGGCGAACCTCTCCGACCTGCGCCGCCATGCTGCCGACTTCGCCAGCGGCAGAGGGTTCACCTTCACTGTCCTCGACAGGATCGACGACGTCGTCGGTTGCGTCTACCTGTACCCTTCAGCCTCCGAGGAGTACGACGTGACGGTCCGGTCCTGGGTGCGGGCCGACAGAGCCGACCTCGACGCGCCGCTCGCCACCGCCGTCGCGAACTGGATCGCCTCCGACTGGCCGTGGCAGCGCCCGGACCGTCGTGGCCGTTGAAGGACTGGTCCTGATCGGCACCTTCGCCGGCTGATGGCGCATCCGACAACCCGCCGCACACCGGGGTGATCTACGGTGGCAGTCGAGGAGCGCAGATGATGGTACGGCCGGGTGTGCAACGGGCTCTGATCGCTGCCGTTCAGGTGCTCGGCCTGGCGGTGTGGTTCTCGGCGTCCGCGGTGGTGCCGGCGCTGCGCGAGGCGTGGCAGATCGGCGCGGTCGCCTCCGTGTGGCTGACCGCGTCTGTTCAGCTGGGGTTCGTGGCCGGTGCGATCGCGTCCACCGTGCTGAACCTGGCCGACCGGATGAAGGCGCACCTGTTGATGGCCGGCTGCGCGACGTTGGCCGCCGCCTGCACCGGCGTCTTCGCCCTCGCCGCGGGCGGCCTGGCCGGTGCCGTCCCGCTGCGGTTTCTTACCGGTGTGTTCCTGGCCGGGGTGTATCCGGTCGGGATGAAGCTGACCGGGTCCTGGTCGCCGCCGGTCCGTCGGGGACTGGCGTTCGGGGTCATGATCGGCGCGTTGACCCTCGGTTCGGCGCTACCGCACCTGATCGGCGGGCTGGGCGACCTTCCGTGGCGCGGCGTGATGGGCGCCGCCGCCGGATGTGCGCTCCTCGGCGCGGTGGTGGCGGTGAGCTTTGTGCGGGAGGGGCCGCAGTTCGCCTTGGGCAGGGCACCGCGTCCGCATCCGCGGTATGCCCTGGAGATGTTCCGCCAGCGAGGTCCCCGGTTGGTCAACCTGGGCTACTTCGGGCACATGTGGGAGCTGTACGCGCTGTGGACCTGGTTGCCGAGCTTCCTGATCGCGGGCACGGCGGCCCGGACGGGTCGCGATGACGCGAACGTCAGCCTGCTCGCGTTCCTGGCCATCGGCGTGGCTGGGGTCGCCGGATGCCTGGCCGGCGGATGGGCCGCGGACCGGTTCGGGCGACCGCGGGCGGCGGTCACCGCCCTGGTGGTAAGCGGCGCCTGCTGCCTGGTCTCGCCGTTGTTCTTCACCGCTCCGTCCGGTGCCGTCGTGGTGTTGGGTGTGGTGTGGGGCGCAGCGGTGATCGCTGACTCCGGCGTCTTCTCGACCGCGTTGAGTGAGGTCGCCGACCGGCGGTACGTCGGGACCGCGCTCACCGCGCAGACGGCCATCGGTTTCGCCTTGACTGTGGTGACCATCCAACTCGTGCCCGTGCTGGCCGATGCGGTGGGCTGGCGTTGGGCGTTCTGGCTACTCGTACCGGGCCCGCTGGTTGGCGCGCTGGCGATGCGCGCGTTCGGTCGGCAGCCGGCCCGCGCCTGATCGCGGTTCTGCCTGCTGGTGTGGTGGGTTGGCGCGGCCGGGAGGATCCGCGGCCGGTCGCGGCGGCGGTGGCTGTCCGGCGCTTCTGAGGGGGCCGAGCTAGCCAACGCAAATGACAACCGTTACCTTCTGATGGTCCGGGATTCCTCGAACGTCGGGAGTGCGCGGTGGGGCATGTGCTGTTGGTCGAGAGCTGGGTTGGTGCGATGAGCACGCTGCTGCCCCGGGCGATCCGTGAAGCCGGGCACCGCTTCACGTTCCTGACCAGGAACCTGCACCACTACCTGCGCCCCGGCAGCGGCGATGGGGTGCACCCGTTGCTCACCGCGGACAACGTGATCACCGCTGAGACCAACAACCTGGACACGCTGCTGCCCCAGGTCCGGCGGCTGCACGAGGTGCTGCGGTTCGACGGGGTGATCACCTCGTGCGATTACTACCTCGGTACGGCGGCCCGGCTGGCCGCCTACCTCGGCCTGCCGGGCGCACGGCCGGAAGCCGTCGAGTTCGCGTACCGCAAGGACTTGGCGCGGCAGCGGATGCAGGTGGCCGGCCTGTCCGGTCCGGCGTTCGCGGTCACCGAAGACCGACCGGGCACCGAGGCCGCCGCGCGTGCCCTCGGCTTCCCGTTGGTCATCAAGCCGGTCGATCTGTGCGCCGGGATGTTCGTCCGGTTGGTGGCCGACATGACCCAACTGCGCGAGGCGTACGATGCCCTCGACGAGTTCCCGGTCAATGCCCGTGGCCAGCAGCGTTCGCCGCTGGTACTGCTGGAAGAGGTCTTGGCCGGGCCGGAGGTCAGCGTCGAGACCGTCACGGTCGACGGGGCGACGGCGGTGCTCGGCGTGACGGACAAGAGCCTGGCCGGCGAGCCGTGGTTCGTGGAGACGGGGCACATGTTTCCCGCCGCCCTCGATGCGGCGACGGTGACCGCTGTGTGCGACATGGCGGTCGCCGCCCTGAGGGCGGTCGGGTTCGACCGGGGGGTGGCGCACACCGAGCTGCGGCTGACGGCGGCCGGGCCGCGGGTGGTGGAGATCAATCCTCGCCCGGCGGGCAATCAGATCACCGAGTTGGTGCGGCGGGTGACCGGGGTGGATCTGCCCATGGCGTACGCCCAGCTCGCCCTGGGCGAGCAGCCGGACATCGCGGTGGCCGACACGGGCGTGCGCAGCGCGGCCATCTCGTTCCTGCTTCCACCCCGCGCCGGGACCGTTGCCAGGATCGACGGTTCGGCCGCGCTGGCCGCGGCTCCCGACGTCGTCGACTGGGCCGTGAAGCCGGCCGATCACCGCACCGGCCACGCGGTCAGCAACAACAACTATCTCGGTCATGTCATGACGGTGGACACCACAGGCCTCGGTGCCCGGGCCCGGGCCGAGGGACTGGTTGCCGGGCTGGGCGTCCGGTACGCCGACGACCTGGCCGGGGCGTTGGCGTGACGACGACGCCGGTCAGGACCGGTGAGCCGTTCACGTCGGTAACGGAACTGATCGAGGCCGTCGGCGCTGCCCGCCTCGGCCCCGACCCGGCCGCTGAGCAGGTCAGCGTCGCGTTCACCACCCGGCAGGGCGCCCGGCACGCGGGGCGTGGCCGTGGCTACCGCAACCACGTGCTCAGCCTCCGGGTGGGCGCCACCGTCGGTTCATGCGCCACGGAGCCGGACGAGCTGACTGACGACGTCGCGTACGACTGTGTGGGCCGCGACGTCGCGGACCTTCTCACCCACCCGGTCCAGGCGGTCCGTGTCGCGGCCCTCGACGCCTACCTCGCCGCCGCCCGCCCGCACGCGCACACCGCCCACGACACGGTCACCATCCCCGCCGGCACCTCGCTGGCCAAATCGACCGCCAGGGCCGCCGCGGTGGTGGAGCTGCTGCCGGTGGCCCCGGGGCAGAGCGTCCTGGTCGTCGGCGTTGTGAACTCCCTGCTCGAGCAGCTGCGCCGCCGCGGCGTCAGCTACCTGCCCTGCGATCTGGCGGGCGGCAGCACGGAGTGGGACGAGCCGTGCCTACCGGACGCCGCCGCCCTGCTGGAACGCTGCGAGGCTCTGCTGGTGTCCGGCATGACGCTGGGCAACGGCACATTCGAGGCGCTGCTGGAGCACGCCCGCGCCACCGGCAAGCCGATGGTGGCCTTCGCGCAGACCGGCAGCGCCGTCCTGCCCTGCTTCCTCGGCGCCGGGCTGAGCGCCGTCTCCGCCGAGCCGTACCCATTTTTCTGGCTTGACGGTGGACCGACGGCGGTCTACCGCTACCGCGACAACCCCGGCTCGCCGTGCTGACCGTCCCCGCGCCGGCCACCCGCGCCCCGCGCCTGCTGGGTCTGCTGGGGCGCTCACCGGTGGCGTTCGTCGACACTCCGCTGCCACACCCGCACGGCGGTTTCCACGCCAAGCTGGAGTACCTGAGCCCGGGCGGCATGAAAGCACGCGCCGCCGTGGCCATGCTGCAGGCGGCCCGGCTGCGCGGCGACCTCCGGCCGGGAGCCACCGTGGTGGAGTCCACCAGCGGCACACTCGGGATCGGGCTGGCCTTCGCCGGACAGGCCCTGGGCCACCCGGTCATCCTCGTGGTGGACCGCGAGATCGAACGACCGACGCGGGCGCTGCTGACCGCCTACGGGGCGACGGTCGAGGCGGTGGAGCAGCCGCATCCGGTCGGCGGGTGGCAGCAGGCCCGCCTGGACCGGCTGCACGAGGTTCTGGCGCGGATCCCGGGCGCATACTGGCCGGACCAGTACCACAACCCGGACAACGCCACCGGCTACCGCACCCTCGCCGAGGAGCTGACCGGGCAGGTCGAGGCCGTGGATGTGCTCGTGTGCAGTGTCGGCACCGGCGGGCACAGCGCCGGCCTGGCCCGGGCGCTCCGGCGGCACTGGCCCGGGATGCGGCTCGTCGGTGTCGACACCGTCGGCTCGACGATCTTCGGCCAGCCTGCACGGCCCCGGCTCATGCGCGGGCTGGGCAGCAGCATCTTCCCCCGCAACGTCGACTACGCCGCCTTCGACGAGGTGCACTGGGTCGGCCCGGTGGAGGCGGTGGACACCTGCCGCCGGCTGGCGCGCTCGGCGTTCGTCACCGGCGGCTGGAGCACCGGCGCCGTCGCCCGGGTCGCCGCGTGGATCAGCCGCATGCAGCCCGGCGTACGGGTGGTCACGATCTTCCCCGACGGTCCGCACCGCTATCTCGAATCGATCTTCGACGACGCCTTCTGTGCCGCCCACGGGCTGTTCGCCCCGGCTCCGGGCCACCCGATCGAGATCCCGTACCCGGACGCCGTCGAGGTGACCCGGTGGAGTCGCTGCCGGACCGTCCGCGACCCGCTGCGCAGCCTGGTGGTGCCGGCATGAGGATCAGTTGGCGCACCTACCCGCTGCGGCTGCGCGAGCCGCTGCGCATCTCCCGCTCGACGATGCCGGGTCGCGACGCGGTCCAGGTCGACCTGTCCCACGATGGCGTCACCGGCCACGGCGAGGTCGTGACGAGCGTCTACTACGGCCTCGACCTGGCCGCGATTCTCGATGTGTTGGCCGGACTCGGGCAGCGGGTGCGCGGCTACGGCGAACCCGAGGCGCTGCTCGCGGACCTGCCCGCGCTCGCCGCCGACCTGCCCGCCGGTGTGCTGGCGGCCCTGGACGCCGCCGTCCACGATCTGCTGGGTCGTCGCGCCGGGATGCCGGTGCATCGGTGGCTCGGGCGGCCCACCTGGTCGCCGGTGCCCACGGCCCACACCATCGGCCTCGTCACGCCCGACCGCGCTGCTGTCACCGCGCAGGTGCTGGCCCGCCGCGGCTTCCAGCTCGTCAAGGTCAAGTGCGGGGACGACGCGGACCAGGCCCGAATCGCCGCGGTCCGCGCCGCCATGCCACAGGCGCGGCTCGTAGTCGACCCCAACGGCGCCTGGACACCCGAGCAGACCGTTCGGCTGCTAGACGCGCTGGTTCCGCACGACATCGACGCCGTCGAACAGCCCATCGCGCCAGGCACACCGCAGCTGCTCGCCTGGATCAGCGCGCGCACGGACGTACGGGTCATCGCCGACGAGGACGCCGCCACGGTGGCGCACGTCGACGCCCTCGCGGGCACGGTCGCCGGCATCAACATCAAGATCGCGAAGTGCGGCGGTATGCACGCCGCACAGCGGATCGCCGCCACGGCCAGCGCCCACGGCATGGAGATCATGCTGGGTTGCCTTGTGGCCAGTTCGCTGGGCATCGCGCCGGCCGTGCACCTCGCCGGTGACGCCCGATGGGTCGACCTGGACGGGCACCTGCTGCTCACCGGCGATCCATGGACCGGCATCGGCGGCCACGACGGCATCCTGCGGCTGACCGGCGCACCCGGTCTTGGTGTGCGGGCGGTCCGATGAGCACCTGGGTCACCCTGCGCAGCTTCCCGCTGCCGATCCGGCTGCTGGTGGTCAACCAGTTCGGCGTCAACGTCGGCTTCTACCTGCTGTTGCCCTATCTCGCCGGCTACCTGGCCGACGACGTCGGCCTGTCCGCCGCCGTGATCGGCATTGTGCTCGGCGTGCGGAATCTCAGCCAGCAGGGCCTGTTCCTCCTGGGCGGCTCCGCCGCCGACCGGCTCGGCGCCCGCAGCGTCATCATCGCCGGCTGCGCCCTGCGTGCCGTCGGCTTCGGGCTCTTCGCCATCGGCACGTCACTGCCGTTGCTGCTGGCCGCGTCGATCCTGTCCGGGCTGGCCGGGGCGCTGTTCAATCCGGCCGTGCGCAGCTACGTGGCGCAGGCCGCCGCCGACCGGCGGGCCGAGGCGTTCGCGCTGTTCAACGTGTTCGCCAGCGCCGGCGCTCTGCTCGGGCCGCTGCTCGGCGCCGTTCTGCTCCTGGTCGACTTCCGGGCCGCCGCGCTGTCCGCCGCTGCGGTGTTCGCCGCGCTCACCGTGGCGCAGGCGATCTGGCTGCCCGCCCAGCCGGTCGCCGCCAGTGAGGGAACCGTCTGGCAGGACTGGCGGACCGCCATCGCCGACCGCCGGTTCCTGGCCTTCAGTGCGGCGCTGGCCGGCATGTTCGCGTTGCAGACACAGCTGTACCTGGTCCTGCCGGTGCAGGCCGAACACGTCACCGGGCAGCCGGCCGCGGTCGCCGCGTTGTTCGTCGTGTCCACCGTCGTGACGCTCGCCCTGCAACTGCCCCTGACCGGCTGGGTGCAGGGCCGCTGGAGTCGGGGCGCGAGCATCACCGCAGGTATGGCCGTGATGGGTGCCGGCTTCCTGCTGCCGCTGCTACGGGTGGAATCGGCCTCGCCGGTACTGCGACTGGTACCCGTGCTGGCCGCTGCCGTCCTGCTCACCCTCGGGGTGATGATCGCCCAACCGTTCGTGCTGGAGCTGATCCCCTCCTTCGCCGGCCACGGGCTGACCGGCACCTACTTCGGCCTGTTCTACCTGGTTTCCGGGGTCCTTGCCGCCGGCTGCACCGCCGCCGTCGGCGCCACGGTGGACACCTCCGCCGGGGCCGGCGTACCCGCCGCGGCGTGGCTGCTGACCGCCGGCGTGGGCGGGGCGTCGGCGGCCGCGGTGTGGTTCCTGCGCCGTGGCGGCCTACTGACGCCCGCCCCTGCCTCGACCCCGGCGGGCGTGTCATGAGCGGAGAGAACCTCCTCACCGACAACCCGGAGCTGTACGAACAGCAGTTCCCCGACCCGGGCGGTGTCGCTGCCCGGTTCGTCGACGACCTCGTGCACCGGTTCGCCGACCGCTCCGACGCCGCGCCCCGGCTGCTCGACGTGGGGTGCGGCACCGGCCGTGACGCCGGGCACCTCGCCAGCCTCGGATACACCGCCACCGGACTGGACACATCGGTGCCGATGCTCACCTATGCGCAGCGCCGCCACCCCGGAGTCCGGTTCGTTCGCGCCGACATGCGCACCTTCGACCTGGCCGAGCCTTTCGACGTGATCACCTGCCTGGACAGCGCGTTGCTGTACTGCCACAGCAACGCCGACCTGATCGCGTTCCTGCAGCGCTGCCACCGGCACCTGCGCCCCGGTGGGCTGCTGCTGGCGGAGATGCGCAACGGCGCGTTCTTTCTCGGCAACACCGAACTACTCGACGGCGTCACCACCCGCACCGTGATCTGGGGCGGGGTCACGTACACCGCTGCCACGAGGCTGTGGATCGACCACTGCGAGCAGTTGCTGCGCCGCGAACGCGTCTGGACCTGGCCGGCCCGCCCGGAGCCGCTGGTGCAGACCTCGGCATGGCGGCTGCTGTTCCCCGCCGAGCTGCGGCACCTGCTCGACGCCGCCGGGTTCGACGTGGTGGCCCTGTTCGACGCCCCCGGCCCGCGAACCGAACCGCCCTGGCATCCAGCAGCCGTGCTGTCGGGCGCACTGTCCGGCGACCGCCTGCACCTGGTCGCCCGCCGCCGCACCCACGCGGCGTGACTGCCACCTCTCCATCCCGAAAGGACATCCACTATGGTTCACCCACCCTTCACCGCGCCGAGAATGTCTCGCCGCGGCCTGCTCGGCGGCGCCGCCGCCGTCTCCGCCGCCCTGCTGACCGGCTGCGGTTCGGGCAACGAACCGGCCGCCACCGCGGCTGGCGAACCTCGTCGCGGCGGGCGGCTGCGGGCCGCCTTCGCCGGCGGCGGCGCCAACGAGACGTTGGACCCGCACCTGGCGAACCTGTTCAACGAGGCGTCGCGTGCCAAGGCGATGTTCGACAAGCTCGCCGACTACGGCCCGGACGTCTCCATCCAACCCCGCCTCGCCGAAGGCTGGGAGCCCAGCAGCGACCTGACCCGCTGGCGGATCACTCTGCGCCCGGCCACCTTCCACGACGGTAGGCCGGTCCGCGCCGCCGACGTGCTCTACAGCTATGCGAGGATGACCGACCCGAAGAAGGCGTTCCGCGCCAAGGCCAGCCTCGAACTGCTGGACCTGCCCAACAGTCGCGCCGTCGACGACCGCACTCTTGAGCTGGCCCTCAAGAGGCCCTTCGCGGAGTTTCCCAACGCCCTGGCCGCGTTCGGCGCGTACATCGTCCCCGAGGGCGCCGACAGCTTCGAGCGTCCCGTCGGGTCCGGGCCGTTCACCTTCGACTCGTGGCAGCCCGGCCGGACGCTGCTGCTCAAGCGGTACGACGGCTACTGGGACGGTGCCGCGCACCTCGACGAGCTGGAGTACCTGATCAGCAACGAGGAGTCGGCTCGGGTGAATGCCCTGCTCGCCGGTCAGGTGGACTACGCGCACGACATCACCCCCATCACCGCGCGTACCCACGCCGACAGCGGTCGGATGACCGTCACCCGGATGCCGAACAGCACCATGCAGTCGTTCGTCATGAAGGTCGACCGGCCGCCGTTCGACAACCGAGACCTGCGCGAGGCGATGTTCCTGCTCACCGACCGCCAACAACTGGTCGACACCGTCCTCGCCGGGTCCGGGCAGATCGGCAACGACCTGTTCGGCAAGGGCTACCAGTACTACGCCGACGACATCCCCCAGCGCGGTCTCGACCTCGACCGCGCCCGGTTCCTCGTCGACAAGGCCGGCGCCAAGGGCCTGCGCATCCCGCTCGACACCGCGCCGGTGGCCAGCGGTTTCGTCGAGGCCGCCAGTGTCTTCACCGAACAGGCCAAGCAGGCCGGGCTCGTCATCGAGACCGCGATGGGCAACAAGGACACCTACTGGAAGGACATCCTGAATTCCGGTGTGCTGGCGTCGTACCGCTCCGGTGCCATGCCCATCGAAACGCACATCTCTCAGCGGCTGCTGACCAACTCCACCACCAACGCCACCCGGTGGACCCGACCCGAGTTCGACGCCCTCTACGCCAAGGCCATCTCCAGCGCCGACGAGGCGACCCGCCGGCAGGCGTACGGCGACATGCAGCGCACCCTGCACGCCGAGGGCGGATTCCTGATCTGGGGCTTCGCCGACTTCCTCGTCGCCGCCGCGCCCCGGGTGGGTGGAGTGTCCGCCAACGCACCCGCCAACACCCTCGACTGGGCCCGCTTCGACAAGGTCTGGCTGGGGTGAGCCTGCCCAGCTATGCCGTCGGGCGGCTGCTGCTCGGCCTTGGGCAGGTCGCCGGGATCACCACCATCGTGTTCGTGCTCACCGAGGCGTTGCCCGGTGACGCGGCGGTGGTGATCGCAGGCGACCAGCCCGACCCGGCCCGCATCGCCGTGATCCGGGCGCAGTTGGACCTCGACCGACCGGCCTGGCAGCGCTATCTCGACTGGTTGACCGACCTGCTTCGCGGCGACCTCGGGGTCTCGCTGATCTCGCAGCGGCCGGTCGCCGACCGGCTCGTCGACAGCGCGGGTGCCACCCTGCTGCTGGCCGTGGTGACCCTCCTCGTGCTGGTCCCGCTCGCCATCGCGCTCGGCATGTTGGCCGCCCGCCGGGAAGGGGGACGAGTGGATCGGGTGGTGTCCGCCGTGTCGGTCGCGTTGTACGCGGTCCCGGAATTCGCCCTGGCGATCCTGCTCGTCGCCGTCTTCGGTGTCCAACTCGGTTGGTTACCACCCACCGCGTTCGGCGCCGACCTGCTCGCCCAGCCGTCGGTGCTCGTGCTGCCCCTGCTGGTGTTGCTCGCCCGGCCGATCTGCACCATCAGCCGGCTCACCCGCGCCGGCCTGCTCGACGCCCTGCGTGGCGAACACGTGCGCCACGCCCGCCGGCTCGGCATCACCGGCGGCCGGCTCTGGCTGCGCCACGTCCTGCCCGGTGCTCTGGCGCCGGTCGTGCAGCAACTCGCCCGTACCACCGACTGGCTGCTCGGCGGGGTCATCGTCGTCGAGGCGGTGTTCGTCATCCCCGGACTCGGCACCGCCCTGGTCGACGCGGTGTCCACCCGCGACATCCCCACCGTGCAGTCGCTGTGTGTTCTCATCGCCGTCACCACGGTGGTGGTGAACCTGGCCGCCGATCTGGTGGCGTTCCGTCTCGCACCCCGTGTCGGTGCGGTGCGATGAGGCGGCTGCGCACACTGACCGGGGCGGCGTTGCTCACGGTGCCCCTCGCGCTGGCCGTGCTCGGCCCGGTGCTGGCCGACGAGCCGGATGGCCGCACGTTCCCGTTCGCCGCCGACGGTGTGCTGGGCACCGACTTCGTCGGCCGCGACGTCGGGCAGCAGGTCCTCCTCGGTGGCCGTTCCGTTGTCGTGGTCGCCGTCTGCGCGACGGTGCTGGCGTACCTCATCGGCGTGCCGGTCGGCCTGCTGGCCGCGTCCGCCCGCCGCCGGTGGGTCGACGAGCTGCTCATGCGCCCCCTCGACCTGACCCTGGCCGTGCCGTCGCTGCTGCTGCTGATCCTGCTGGCAGCCACCGCGCCGCCCGGGCCTCTGACGCTCGTGGGGATCGTCGCGCTGATCGGGCTGCCGGAGATCGCCCGGATCACCCGGGCCGCAGCGCTGCCGCTGGCCCACGGGCCGGCGATGGAGGCGATGCGCCTGTACCGCGAGACCTGGTGGCGGCGCGGCCCCGGGTACGTCGGCGCCGGCATCCGCCGGATCCTGCTCGCCGACGCCGGAGTACGGTTCATCGGCGCCATATACCTGGTCGCCACCGCCAGCTTTCTGGGCATCGGCGTCGCACCCGATGCGGCGGACTGGGCGGTCATGGTGGACCGCAACCGCACCGGGCTGTTCCTACAGCCCTGGGCCGTCGCCGTGCCGGCAGCGCTCATCATCTCCCTGGCCGTCGGTCTCAACCTGGTCACCGACCGTCTGCTGATCAGCCGTGGCGCCAGCACCCCGTCGTCGCCCGCGCCCGCCCCGACCGGACACCGTCCGCCGGCGAGCGGGCCGCTGCTCCAGGTGCAGGGCCTTCGGGCCACGACTGTCGGCCGGACGTTGGTTGACGGCGTCTCCTTCGACCTGCCCGCCGGCGAGATCCTCGCCGTCATCGGCGTGTCCGGCAGCGGCAAGACCACCACCGGCCGGGCGGTGCTCGGCGAGGTCACACCCGGCGTGACTCTCAGCGGCGCCATCACCCTGGCCGGCCAGCCGGTCACGGCCGCCACCCCGCCGAAGCCCGGAACTGTCGGATACGTGCCCCAGCAGCCCGCCGCTGCCCTCAATCCCGTGCGCCGCATCGGTGCCGTGCTCCACGAGATCGCCCGCCACCACGCACCCGGTGACAGCCGCAGTGCCCGCCGCCGCATGGTGACGGCCGTGCTCGAACGTGTCAGTCTGCCCGGCGACCGCCGGTTCCTGCGCCGCTTTGCTCACCAGCTCTCCGGCGGCCAGCAACAACGCCTCGTCATCGCGCACGCCCTGCTGGCCAATGCCGTTCTGCTCGTCGCCGACGAACCCACCACCGGGCAGGACGCGCTCACCCGTAGTGACGTCGCCCGGGAACTGTGCAAGCTCGCCGGCGACGGCATCGCCGTCATCCTGCTCAGCCACGACCTGCACCTCGTGCGAGCCGTCGCCGACCAGGTCCTCGTGCTGCACCACGGCACCGCCATCGAACAGGGCCCGGCCGTCGAGGTCCTCGCCACACCACGCCACCGGCACACGCGGGAGTTGATCGCCGCGCCACCGGCCCGGACGCAGGCCGCGGTGCGCGAGGACACGCCGCTGCTGCAGGTCACCGGCCTGAGTGCCGCCCACCGCGACGGCAGTCGGCAACGCGACGTGATCCGGGACGTCGACCTGGCCGTCCCGGCCGGACGGTGCCTGGCCGTGGTCGGACGGTCCGGCAGCGGCAAGACCACCCTCGCCCGCTGCGTCGCCGGCCTGCACGCCGCCCACACCGGCCGCGTGACGCTCGCCGCGCACCACCTCGCCGCGCACCTCGAACGGCGACAGCCGCACGAACTCGCCGCCATCCAGTACGTGTTCCAGGATGCCCGGGCCAGCTTCAACCCGTACCGGCCGGTGCTCGACCAGGCGGCGAGTCCCGCGCAACGCCTGCGGAACGCGACCCCGGAGCAGGCGCGCCGTGCCGCCCTGGACCTGCTCGAACGGGTTGGCCTCGCCGAACACACCGTGGTCCAACGTCCCGAGCGGCTCTCCGGCGGCGAACTGCACCGCGCGGCGCTCGCCCGCGCTCTCGCCAGCGAGCCCCGCGTCCTCATCTGCGACGAGACGACCGCCGGGCTCGACAGCGTCACCCAGCACCGCATCCTCACGCTCCTCGACGAGCTGCGGCGCAGTCTCCAGCTGACTCTCGTCGTGATCAGCCACGACCGCGACGTGGTGGCTCACCTAGCCGACGACATCGTCGTTGTCGACAACGGAGCCGTCGTCGATCGCGGCCCTGCCGACGCCCTGCTCACCCACGCACACCATCCGCTGACCCGCGCGCTTCTCAACCCGGATGCGACGACCGCCGTCGCACCGTCGCAACCATGACCGGAGGAACGATGCAGTACCGACACAACGTCGGCCCGTACGACGTCCAGATTGCCGACCATCGGCACGTCGACGGAGCGCGCAGCGTCATGCTCGACACCTTCTACCGTGACTTCGGCCACGGCTACCGGCCCGACTGGCACCAGGATGTCATCGACCTCGCCGGCACCTACCTCACGCCGGATCACCATGCCCTGTTCGTCGCGACCAAGGGCGACGAAGTCGTCGGCACCACCGCGGTGCGCGCCGCCGGACCCAAGAGCCCACCCCATCCGCGCTACCTCGCCCAGCGCTACCCCGATGACGTCACCGCGCAGCTGTTCCGGGTCTATGTGCGGGCTGAGCACCGACGCTGCGGCCTCGCCCGGGCACTCGTCGGCCTCGCCGTCGAGTTCGTCGCCCAGCAACCCCGCTATCAGGCGCTCTACCTGCACACCGACACCCGCATCGACGGTGCCGAACCGTTCTGGCGGAGTATGGCCACGCCGATCCACGACTCGCGCGACGGCCATGACGACACCAGGCAGACCGTCCACTTCGAGATTCCGCTACCGGTCCGCCCCCAGTAGCCCACATCCCGCCGGCCAAAAGGTGTCCGGGGGCGCGCTACGAGGACCCCGACGGTGGGTCCGTGGCGGCGCGGGCGGCCGAGCGGCGGTGGAGGTGTGACGTGTCTGGCCGACACGACGGTAGGCGCCGTGCTGCTGGTCATCGACGGCGCGGTGGCGCTGGTCCCGTTCTGTTGGGGCTGCGTCCGCGCCGTCCGGCGGCCGGTCCACCCAATTCAGTGCCCGGTTACTAGCAGCCGTGTCGTCGAGCCCGGTGTGGCCGGCAGTCGCAGCAGTGCCTCGAGTGCCGCCGTGCCGGGGCCGATCGGGATCGGCGGCATGCCCATCCGGCGCGCCGCGGCGACCGCGCCGGGCGTGCCGTGGGCCATCCCCGCACCGCTCCACAGGGACCATTCGGCCACCACGACCGCGGCCCGGGGTAGGTTGGCGGCGCTGCGCCCGGCGGCCCGGCGCAGCAACTCGTTGGCCAGCGCGTAGGCACCGAGGCTGCGGTGCGGGCGCTCGGCGGTGATCGATCCGTACACCACGATGTGCCGCAGCGCCCGTTGCTGCACGGCGGCGAGCACGTTGCGCAGCCCATCCGATTTGACCCTCTGTAGGGCGCGTAGCGTGGATGGCGTCATCGCAGCCACTGGCCCGCCGCGTAACAGTCCCGCGCAGTGCACGAGCACCGCCGGCACCGGGGCGGTGACCCCGCTGAGCGCGCGGCGTAGCCCGGTGCCGTCCGTCACGTCGGCGCGGACCAGCGTGACCCCGCCGGCCGCGAGGCGGGCGAGATGTCGCCGCGCCGCCGGGCCGAGTTCGCGGGGGTCGGCCGTGTCCACCAGGATCGGGTGCAGGCCGCGCCGGCAGGCCAGCACGGCGGCGGCGCGTAATCCCAGCCCGCCCAGCCCGCCGGTGACGACCACCGATCCCGGATGCGGCTGGCCGCCGTCGGACGGCAGCGCACACGCCCGCCACGCGGTGGTAGTAAATCGGCCGCGGTCGTCGACGCGCAACTCGGCGTCGACCGCTTCTCCCGCGGCCGCGGCCATCGCGGCCCGTACGGCGGTGGGGGAGCCGCGGCCGGTCAGCTCCACCACGACGACCGACAACCGGGGATCCTCGACGGCCGCGGCCCGCACGAGGCTACCGCCGCCGGCGCCCAGGTGCAGCAGCGCCAGCCGCCCGCCGCGGCTGCCGGCACGGGCCACGGCGTCGAGCAGGCGGGCGTTGTCGGCCTGCCGGAACCGGCGGCCGAGCAGCACTGCGGTAGCGCGGGGCGCGGTGGGATTCGAGGCCGCGTCGAGGGCGCCGGCCGCCGGGTGCCGTGGCGGACCGATCACGGTCCACCGGAACGAGCGGTCGGCGGGTGGCGCGGTCGCCGGCACCTCGTACGGCGCCAGGACGTCCAGCGGCGCGTTCATCGCAGCACGGTGAGCAGCGTGGGAATGGCCTCGCCCTGGAAGTCGACGTCCACGTCGAACTCGTTGATCATGCCTTCGAGCACCAGGAGCGACATCAGCGGGAAGACGAACTCCGGTGCCGCCACGATGCCGGAGCGGCGTTGCAGGTCGAACAGCCGGGTGGCGAACGGTCCCAGCCGGAACTGCCCGGCGGTGCGCCGGTGGGTGCTCTCCACCAGCTCACGTACGTCAGACCGGAAAGCCGCCAGGTCGCAGTCGGCGGGCACCTGCTCGGCACTGCGCAGCACCACGTCGGCGGCCTTCTCGCCACGCCCGAGCGACATGTTGAGAAAGAACTCGGCGAACAGCCGGCGCACCTGCGGGGTCAGCTGCACCACGAACCCGGCGTCGAGCAGCACCACGTCGGTGTCGCTGAGGTAGAGGTTGCCGGGGTGCATGTCGCAGTGCACCAGCCCGTCGATGAAGAGCATGCGGTACACGCCCTGCAGGACCTGCCGGACGATCTCCCTGCGCTGCTCGCGGGTCAGGTCGCCGGGCCGGAACCGGCGCAGGCCGGGGATCCACTCCATCACCAGTACGCCGTCGCGGCTCAGTTCCGGCAGCGGCGCGGGGATCCGGATCGACGACACGCCGGCCAGGTTGCGCCGCAGCGCGGCCAGCGCGGTCGCCTCCTGGGTGAGGTCGAGTTGTTGCAGCACCGCGGCTGACACGTGGCGCACCAACCGGCGCATCGGCACTCGGTGCAGCCCGGGCAGCCGTTGCGCCAGGCGGGCCCCGGCCCCGAGCAGTTCGAAGTCGGTGCGCATCTGCGGACCGATGCCGGGCCGTCGCACCTTGACCGCGACGGGGGTGCCGTCGGGCAGCCAGGCCTGGTAGACCGATGCGATGCTGCCGCTGCCGGCGGGCTCGTCGGCGATGCGGGCGAACGGGCCGCCGCCCGGGTATGCGAGCGCCAGTGCCGTCCGCGCCGCGTGCGCCGACATCGGGGCCACCCGGTCGTGTAGATGTCGCAGTTGCTCGCACCGCCGCTCGGAGAGCACGTCCGTGCGGGTACTCAGCAGCTGACCACCCTTGACGAAGGTCGGACCAAGCCGGGTGAGCAGCACGGTCAGGCTCGGCTCGTGGTGCGGTCGACGGGTCAGCCGGCGTCGGGTGGTGGCGAGCAGGTGGCTGCCGGTGATGGCCGCCCAGGCGCCCACACGCAGGGCGATGACCAGGCGCGACGAGCGCGGGACGCTGTCCGACGGTGGGGTGGTCGAAGCCATGGTCAGCGCCTCCTTGTCGCTATCGCAATATACAGCGCAGAGCGGGGATGGAAAGGTGTGAGAAGTCTGATGCTTTAGATTAATGTAGCGTCGGTTCCGTTGGTCCTAATGGATCTGATGGAGGGAAGACGACATGGCGATCGACCTGTGTAACAAGTCCCCCGTGTCCGCCAACGGCGAGGTCCGTTCGTGGGACCCGGCGGTATCCCCGGAGCCGGCGCTGCTCGAGGACCTCGGCGCGGAGCAGCGGGACGCCCTCAACTTCGCGTACCGCACCACGTTGAGCAACGTGGACCCGAGGCTCGTGGCGGGGGACCCGGCCGCCTGGGCGAGTGACTTCGGGTACGCACTGAACCGGGTGGCGATCCGGCTCGACAACCGGACGAACGACGAGCTGCGACACCAGGCGCTGCACCACTCCGACCCGGCGATGCGCGAGCAGGCCCTGTACGAGTACGCCGACCGCGACCAAGCGGACGCGATCGAGCTGCTCGTGCAGGCGGTCCGGCACGACAGCAACCGGGAGGTCCGCTGGGACGCGCTCTGGGCTATCGAGAAGCTGGGCGGCCCGGAGGCCATCGCGGCGCTGACCGGGTTCCTTGACGACGCCGACCCGGAGATCGCCGAGTGGGCCAAACTGTTCATCAGCGAACTGCAGACCGGTGACCCCTCGTTCGACGGCCGCAACGCGCTCTACACGCCCGGTCGCACCTTCGACGAGACGATCTACCTGCTGATCCACTGTGACCTCTACGTGCGGCTCGACGAGAGCAACACCCACTGGGGCAAGATCTCGCTGGCGCCGCAGGGGCTCGCCCGCATCTACGGCCAGGCGCACGCCTGCCCCAACGTGTCGACCCGCGAGCGCCAGTTGGTGATCGCGAAGACCATCTCCGGCCTGCACGAGGACGGCTCGCCGCACTGCGACAACTACCTGTTCCGGGGCTTCACCGACCGGACCCGCAGGGACCGCGGGAACTTCTTCTTCGAGTCGCTGGTGCCGCGGACGTTCTTCAAGTCCGGCCGCGCCGACGACCCGAGCCAGGGCACTCGGCAGGCGAACATCGGCTTCGCCCGGTACGGGACCTGGCACCTGGAGCCGAGGTTCCAGGTGCGAGAGGAGGCGGCGATCCGCTACGTGCGCGGCCGCTTCCAGGGCTGGGGTCACGTCAATCTGGCCCGCATCGCCGGCCGGTCGTTGGAGGAGATCCTCACCCCCGGCAACGGCGTGCTGTCGACCCTGCACGACCCTGAGGTCGGCCCGATGACGAACGCGTTCATCCTCGGCACATTCAAGGGCAAGCTGAACGACTGGGACGGCGACGGTGTCATCGACCTCAACTCGCGTGACGTCTACTCGACCGCGGACGGCGAAATCGACTCCGACCAGGACGGCGTGGCCGACCGGCCCGGTCTGACCTGCTGCGACCACACGACCCTGATGCCCTGACGAGCGGCGCCGCCCGCTCGTCGGCGGTGACGCTGCCCTATTTCTCGATTCGATCTGGGCGGCCCTGGCCGCGCCGAAACCGCAGGAGGAGAAACCATGACGACTCCCAGCACCAAGCCCTCCGTCATCTACGGTCGGCCTGTGACGACCGACGGCGTTCCGAACCGCTACGCCGGCACGCCGGTGCAGCCGTGGACTCCGCCGGTCCCGGGCATCGACAACCTGGGGATCACGTCCGTCGACACGTTCGCCGTGCCCGGCGTCGGGGAATACACCGTGCCGTTCGACGGCTACGTCCGGGTGGTTCGCTCGGAGCCCACGTCGGACGAGTGGGCGACGGCTGAGGTCTACACCAACCTCATCGAGATGAAGATGACCGGTTCCTGCGAGGAACTTGGCGAGATCACCGTGACGCTCAACCCGGACTGCCTGTCCACCGGCCAGATCCGCACACCGTTCGACCCGTACGCGGGTGAGGGGCCCTCGGCGAAGGCGTGCCGGATGGCGGTCGGCGCCATCTTCGACATGCCGAAGCTGGGCCTCAAGCTGATGAACAAGGAACCGATCATCCTGACCATCGACGACGTGCGGCAGATCCCCCCGGCGGGCTCCCCGGGCAAGGGCCAGATCTACCGGATGCTGCCGCTGCACGACACGCGGTACCCGGACAAGGACCCGGTCGCGTACGTGACCAGCCTGAAGTTCACCATGGGCGGCTACCTCGCCAAGGACGCGATGTAGCAGCGGGCCTCAGGTCTGCCGGGCCGGGACGGCAGGCCGTCCCGGCCCGGCACCGTCTCGGATACCGGGGCGGCGCAGGCTTGGAACCGACGGAGGAGTCGTCGTGGACAATGCTCAGCCGGCGGTGGGTGCCGCCGAACCGGTACGGGTCGACGTCGTGGTGCCGGCCACCGTGGCCGAGGTGTGGGCCGCGCTCACCGACGCGGTGCGGCTGGCCGCCTGGTTCGGCACGCCGCGCGGGTACTGGGTACCCGGGTCGTCCTGGCGCGTCGAGTTCGGCGACGGTGATTTCTTCCAGGTCACGCCGCGGCGTGTGGTCCCGGACCGGCGGGTCGAGTTCGACTGGTCGTTCCTCGGCGCTGGCCCGGTGCAGCGGGTGGTCTGGGAGGTGACGCCGGCCGTCGACCGAACACAAGTCACGGTGCGGGACGCCGACCCCGCGCGGTCGCCGGCCGAACTGCACCAGATGCGTGCCGGCTGGACGGACTTCCTGGATCGGCTCTCCGAATACCTGCGGACCGGCCGGCCGACCCGCTACGACTGGCGGGAGGAGATCGACGGGAGCGTCGACGTCGCGAGCGGGTGGCTGCCACTGCAACTCGACGTGGTGTTCCGGTGGCTGCCGATCGCCAGCGACGGCTTCCGGCCGAGCTGGTTCTTCGTCATCGACGACGACGGGCCGCGTCGGTTCGAGATCGTGAACTGGCGTCCGGGCGGGACGAGGATCGACTTCGGTGTCCGGATTCCGGGCTCCGGGCGAACCACGGTGGCCGAGGTGAACGTGGAGGCTATGGTCGATCGGCAGCGCCTGCGCTTCAGCCACCGCGGCTGGCGCGGCCTCGGATTGTCCGACGTGCGGGCCCGGTCGCTACGCAGCCGGTTCGCCGCCACCTGGACCGAGGCGCTCGATCAGGCCCGTCAGTTCGGCCGCGCCGTCGCCGCCGAACCCTGATCACTCGCCGCAACCTGACCGGCATGCGATACTCAAGCAGTGGGCAGCTGCCGGATGATCGGATGCGGGTGACCATGGCGCGCGAGAGGCGAAGTTACGACCAGCAGTGTGCCTTGGCGTACGCGCTCGACGTCGTGGGTGAGCGGTGGACCCTGCTTATCATTCGTGAACTTCTGCACGGACCGCGTCGTTACAGAGATTTACTAGAGGCGTTGCCCGGCATCGGCACCAACCTGCTGGCGGCCCGTCTGGTGTCCCTCGTCGACGCCGGCGTCCTCGCGCCCACCGAGCCGCGCCGCCGCACCGGCGGATACACGCTGACCGAGCTCGGCCGGTCCCTGCACGAGCCCATCCTCGGGTTGTCCCGTTTCGGGCTGGCCTACACGTCGACACACGAGGTCCGGCCCGGTGTGACGGTCCGCGCGTCGTGGGCCGTGCTGGCGGTCGAGGCCATGGTCGACAGCGAACGAGTGCCGGACGTCGGTGAGACCTACCAGTTCCAGGTGGACACGGAGACGTTCCACGTGGAGGTCGGTGCCGGGCAGGTCCAGGTGCGGCCCGGGCCGGCGGTCGACCCGACACTGACGGTACGGACCGACGCGAGTAGCTTCTTCCGGCTCGGCATGCGCCAGCTGGACCCGATCGAGGCCCTGGTCAGTGGTGCCGTGGCGGTGGAGGGCGTGCCGGCGGCCGTCACCCGGTGCCTGCGCCTGATCGGGCTGATGAGTGACACCGCCGCGCCCGGGCGGCTCGCCGTGCTCGGGCCGGCCCCCGCCTGAACACCGGCGACGGCGCCGGTCGGCTCGCGCAGAGGAGATCCGGATGAGTGAGACGTTCCACGGCACCCTGGTGTGCGAGCAGGTCGGCGCCTGGACGTACGTGACCGTGCCCGACGACGTCGCGGCCCGGCTCGGTGACCGCGCCCGGGTGCCGGTTAACGGGAAGGTCGAGGACACCCCGTACACGGGTTCGATGATGACCGGGCCGAACGGCACCCGTTACATCGTGGTCAACAAGGCCGTCCGGGAGGCGGCCGGCGTGAGCGCTGGGGACGCTGTGCGGGTCAGGCTCGAGCCCGACTCCGCGAAGCGGACTGTGGACGTCCCGGACGACCTTGCCGCCGCACTCACCGAGAGCCCGGCCGCCGGGGCGTTCTTCCAGAGCCTGTCGTATTCGCGCACAAAGGAGTACGTCACCTGGATCACGGGTGCCAAACGTGCGGAGACCCGCGCCCGCCGGGTCGCCCAGACGGTGAAGCTTCTCGAGGCCGGTCGGGTACTCAAGGGCTGACGGCACCCCGACCCCGGCGGACCGCTGCGCAAGTTGCGAGAAGCGGCCCCACCCGTGCGGCCCCTAGCATCGGCGGTACGAACCGAGGCCGCGGAGGGCGGCCGTGCACGGCACATCGGGCTCATGCTGACACGCGCCCGAGCGTCGACACCTGCGCGACGGGCGAAGCGGCGATGGACGCTGCCTGACCCCTAGGCCGCTCGGCTGCCGGCAGCCACGAGACGCACATCAGGAGGCACAGTGTCTGTCGAATCGATCGAACGCAACGGGTCGCAGCCGACGCCGGAGGCCCCGTGGCCGGATTTCGCCGAGCTGGAGCCGAAGCGCGCCGCCGATGCCTTTCCGCCGTTGAACGCCGTGCAGGCCCGCTCCGTCGTGCAGGACCGCTGGGAGCGGTTGGTCGCGGTGACCGAGGTGCCGACGCCGATCGACCGGGTCTGGCAGGCATTGACCTCCCCCGACGAGGTTCGCAGCTGGCTGGCGCGGTGCCGTGGCTCGCTCACCGAGCTCGGCAGCGACGTGCTGCTCGACTTCGAGGATGGCGAGTTCTTCCATTGCCGACCGGTTGTCGCCGAGGCACCACACGACGGTCGGGCGGTGCTGAAGTACTTCTGGCGTTGGGTCGGGGTCGGACCGGCCACCCGGGTGATCTGGGAGCTGGCCGCGACGTCGTCCGGGGGCACGAGGATCACCGCCACCGAGGAGGCGTTGAACTCGCCGTCGGACTGGCGCAGCTGGAACGGCAACGGCTGGCCGGGCATCCTCGACCAGCTGGCCGGCTTTCTGCGTACGGGCACGAGCTGGCGGTGGCCGTGGCGTCGGATGGGCCCGTACGTGCAGATCGAGCTGGAGGCCACGCCGTACGACGCGTGGGAGTTGCTGAGCAAGACCGAGTCGTTGCGCTACTGGCTGCAGCGCCGGTTCGGCTCGTTCGCCACCGGCGACAAGCTCACCCTGATCATGGGTGACGCCAGTGGCGTGGTGGAGTTGACGGTGCACCGTCATGTGGAGCCGAACCAGCAGTTCCCGTCCTACCTGCCGTGGCTGGAGTTCGGGCTGAAGCGGGCGTCCTGGCCGGTGGAGCTCAACGGCAAGCTATACATCGAGCCGGCTGGCGTGGACCGCAGTCTCTTCCAGATCTTCGTCGACAACTGGGAGAACCTGCCCACCGAGCTGCAGCGGGAGGAGCGGGAAATCATTTGCGGCTTCTTCCGCGACTCCATGGTCCGCGCGAAGAACATGACCTCACCCCGGCCCACGCCCTCCCACCCGCACGGCTGGTCCTGACCCGTGGCGCCCGACAGGAGACGATTGCCATGACGCTTTCCGAGCCTGCGGTCGAGGAGACCCCTGACGCCCTGATCCAGCTGATGTCCCCGGCCGCCACCGAGGACCCGTACCCGATTTATGCGCGGCTGCGGGAGACGGCGCCAGTCTTCCCGAGTCGGTTCGGCGCCTACCTTGTCACCCGGTACGCCGACGTGGAGTTCGTGCTCAAGCACTCGGACCTCTTCCCGGGCGCCCGCCCGGAGGCGATGGCCGAGATGTTCCCTCAGGCGGTCGAGCACGAGGCGTACGACGTGCTGGTCAGCTCGCTGGTCGGCAGCAACCCGCCGAAACACACCCGGCTGCGCCAGCTCATCGGGCGGGGCTTCACCAGCCGGCGGGTCGCCGCGCTGCAGATGTCGATGGAGCTGTGGTCGGACCGGCTGTTGGCCGGGGTGTCCGACCGGCTGAACGACGGTGAGACGGTGGACCTGCACTCGACGGTGTCGGTGCCGATGCCGATGCACATGATCTCGGACCTCATCGGCATCCCCGAACCCGACCGTGAGCGGCTCGCCGAGCAGGTGCCGGAGATGATGAACGTGGTCGACCCCGCCGCCAGCCCGGACGCGGTCCGCCGCGCCGACGACGCGTTCCGCGAACTCGGCGAGTACTTCGATGTGCTGATCGAGCAGCGACGCCGGGATCCCCGTGACGACCTGGTCTCTGCGTTGGTGTCGGCGCGCGACGACGGCGATGGCCGGCTCGATGACGCGGAGCTGCGTAACCTGCTCTTCACGCTCTGGTCGGCGGGGTTCGAGACCACCGCGACCGCGATCGACAACGCCGTGCTGCTGTTGCTCGCCGACCAGGCCCGCGGCTCCTGGCTGGATACCGAGGACGGCACCCGCAGGTTCGTCGAGGAGACGCTAAGGTACGAGCCGTCCGTGCAGGTCGCACCCGGCCTGCGGTTCGCCGCCGAGCCGGTGGTGCTGGGCGACGCGCTGATTCCGCAGGGCGCGCAGGTGCGGCTGTTGATCGGCGCGGCAAACCGGGACCCGGCAGCTTACCCCGATCCCGACGTATTCGATCCGAGCCGCGGCGGCCCGATGCCGTTGAGCTTCGGCGCGGGGATCCACTACTGCCTGGGCGCCGGACTGGCCAAGCTGGAGATCGGTGTGCTGCTGACCCGGCTGCGCATGACGATGCCCGGCCTGACCTTGGCCGGACCGCCGCTGCGGCGTCGTACGGTGCCGCTGCGCGACTTCGTCTCGGTGCCGGTCAAGCTCGCTCGATAGTGGTCTTCGATCGTTCCGGACGCGCGTTTCCACGCTGGATTAATGTGTAGCGAATGGTAAGGTCGTCGACATGGTGTATGCGATCAAGGCGCACAACCTCACCAAGAAGCTTGGTAAAAAAGAAGTATTGCGCGCCCTCTCCCTTGAAGCGCCGGCGGGGACCGTGGTGGGGCTCCTCGGTCCCAACGGCGCCGGTAAGACCACGACCGTTCGGATACTGTCGACGCTGCTGCCGGTCGACTCCGGTCGTGTGGAGATCTGCGGCATCGATGCCTCCGCGCAGCCCGGCCGGATCCGAGGTCTGATCGGGTTGACCGGCCAGTTTGCCGCCGTCGACATGGTGCTGACCGGTCGGGAGAACGTGGAACTCGTCGCTCGTCTCTACCGTATCGGCCGCGCCGAGGCGCGTCGGCGTACCGCCGAGGTGCTCGCCCGGTTCGGTCTGGATGAGGTCGCCGGCCAGCCGGTCAAGACCTACTCCGGTGGCATGCGGCGGCGTCTCGACCTGGCGACCAGCATCCTCATGCGCCCGAGGGTGCTGTTCCTGGACGAGCCGACGACCGGTCTCGACCTGGAGTCGCGGCTCGGCCTCTGGGCCGAGATCGAGACACTCGTCCGCGATGGCACCACGGTGCTGCTGACCACGCAGTACCTGGACGAGGCCGATCGCCTCGCGTCGTCGATCACGGTGCTGGACCACGGGCGGACCGTGGCGCAGGGATCCCCCACCGAGCTGAAGTCCCGGGTCGGTGGCGACCGGGTGGAGTTTGTGCTCGCCGATCCGGCTCAGATCGACACGGCGGTGAGCTTGCTGCGCACCGTGGGCGAACAGGAGCCGGTCGTCGACCGGTCACTGGCACAGGTCACGGTGCGCCTGGGGGGCGACGTCTCCGCGGTGGCGGAGATGCTGCGTCAGCTGCGGGACACCGATGTCCAGGTGGTGACCCACGTGGTGCGGCAGCCCACGTTGGATGACGTCTTCCTGGCGCTGACCGGGAGTCGGGCGGCGGCCGCCGCCGAGGAGGCGCCCGCGGCGCGTAACGGACGGCGCACCGCCGGGAAGGGAGCGGACAGGTGACCATCGACGAATCGCTGGCGCGACAGGACGTGAGCGGCCCGCAGGCCGGCGGCGAACCGGTCTCCCGGCGCGGCCCGGGCTGGTTCGTCAGCGATGTGGCGCTGCTGGCCGGGCGCAACCTCAAGCACATCCGACGCCGGCCAGACCAACTGATGGCCGCGATCCTGCAGCCGATGATGTTCTTCATCCTGTTCACGTACGTCTTCGGCGGCGCCATCTCGGTGCCCGGCGGTGACTATAAGCAGTTCGTGCTGCCAGGCGTGTTCGGCCAGATCGTGGTCTTCGGCGGCATCGCCGGCATGTGCGTCGGCATCGCGGAGGACCTGCGTAACGGCATGATGGACCGGTTCCGCTCGCTGCCGATGAGCAGCAGCGCGGTGCTCATCGGCCGGACCCTGGCCGAGATGGTGCGCAATCTCGTCGCGTTGATCGTCACCGGTGCGGTGGGGTATGCGTTCGGGTTCCGCCTGCATGGCACGCTGCTGCAGACCCTGGCTGGCATCGGCGTGTTGCTGCTGTTCGGCTTCGCGCTCTGCTGGGTGCTGGCCATCGTCGGCATCACCGCCTCCAGTGCGGAGGGTGCGCAGACGACGGCGATGCCTTGGATGTTCCTCTTCGGGTTCGTCAGCTCCGCGTTCGTGCCGTCGGAGTCGATGCCGGGCTGGTTGCGTCCGTTCAGCGACAACAGTCCGGTGACGTTGACCATCAACGCCGCCCGGGACTACTTCAACGGTGTGTCACCCGGGGGCGACGCCGTCGCGTCCGTGGTGTGGTCGATCGGGCTGCTGGTGGTGTTCGTACCGATCGCCACGATGCTCTTCCGCAGGGTGTCGGCGCGCACCTGACCTGGCCGCACCGGGACCACGTCGGACGCACGCTGCAAGAAGGAGGTGACGGGCATGGAGGTGATCGGCGTCGGCTTCGGACGTACCGGCACGGCCTCGCTCAAGCAGGCCCTGGACATCCTGGGCTGCGGTCCGACCTACCATACCAGGGAGATCTTGAAGGACCCGGGACGCTTGGCCGACTGGCGGCTCGCGGTAGCCGGCGAGCCGGTCGACTGGGACGGGATCTTCGCGGGATACCGGTCCACCGTGGACTGGCCCGGCACCGCATTCTGGCGCGAGCTTGCCGACCGCTATCCCGAAGCCAAGATAATTCTCACCGTAAGGGATCCGGTGCAGTGGCACCGTTCGTGCATGCGCACCATTTTCATGGCCTATCGGAAAGGTCGGATGAGTCGCGCTATGGTCGCCGTGATGCAGATTCCGCTGCGCCTTGTCGACCGTCGCCTGGAGGCCTTCAACCCCGTTTTTGACGGAGTCTTCCGGCGGCATTTCGGCGATGGGCCGATTCACGACGAGAAGTATGCCGTCGAGGTCTTCGAGAAACACGTCCGGGACGTGACGGAAGCCGTGCCGGCGGAGAGACTCCTGGTTTATCACCCAACGGAAGGATGGCCGACCTTGTGTAAATTTCTCGGGGTGGGTGTTCCCATTGTCGCCTTCCCCCACGACAACGACCAACAGGTGTTCCAGCAGCAGAGCCGGCGGTACGTGACCCGGGCCATCGGCCGGGTGGTCACCGCGCCGGTGCGGCGCCTCGGTGGCAGGGTCTCCCGACGTCGTGCCGGGGACAAGGCGGCCGGTCAGCTTCCCTGACCGGCCAACCCACAGGCGGGCGCCGGCGCTGCGACGACGGCCTCCCGAGTCGGTCCGCCCTGCCGTCGTCACGTCTTGGAGGCATCCCGGTGGACAAGGAACTCGAGGACTACGCCGACCGTGTCTGGCGCGGTGAAGATCAGCTGTTCGCCTACTTCAAGGGCGAGCTGCGCAAGGACGGGTTGCGTCGCATCGGCGACGGCGTTTGGATGTGGCCGGCCACCGGCAACGTGTACGTGTTCGAGACCGGCGCAGGCCTGGTGCTGTTCGACACCGGCGACCGCAACACGGCGCTGGGCCTGCACGCGGCGGTCCGGGCACGGACCACGGCGCCGGTGGCTGCCGCCGTCTACTCGCACGGACACATCGACCACGTCCTCGGTCTGACGCCGTTCGACACCGAGGCGGCTGATCGGGCCGACCCGGCCGTCATGGTCGTCGCGCACTCGGCAGTCTCGGACCGCTTCGCCCGGTACCGGCTCACCGGCGGCTACAATGCCGTGGTCAACCAGCGACAGTTTCGGGCGCCCGGCATCACCTGGCCGACGGTGTACCGCGAACCCGACCGGACCTATCGCGACGAGCTGACGCTGCGGTTCGGTGACCTGACGATGGAGCTGCGGCACGGCCGCGGTGAGACGGACGACGCCACCATCGGCTGGATACCGGAACGACGCATCCTGTGCTGTGGCGACTTCTACGCCTGGAACGCGCCTAACGCCGGCAACCCGCAGAAGGTGCAGAGGTACGTCAGCGAGTGGGCTGCCGCGCTGCGCGGGATGGCCAACCTCGGTGCCGAGGTGCTGCTCCCGGGTCACGGCGTGCCGATCGTCGGTGCCGACCGGATCCGCGAGACGCTGCTCGCCTCCGCCACGGTGCTGACCGTGCTGCACGACGGGGTCGTGGCGCGGATGAACGCGGGGCAGAGCCTGGACGAGATTTTGCATGCCGGGCTCGTCACCCCGGAGGTCGCCGAACTGCTCGAACGCCCGTGGCTGCGCCCCAGCTATGACGACCCGGAGTTCATCATCCGTAACGTGTGGCGCAGGTACGGCGGCTGGTACGACGGTGACCCGTCCACGGTGAAGCCGGCGCCGCGGGCGTCCGTGGCGGCCGAGCTGGCCGGGCTCGCTGGCGGCGCGCGACGGCTGGCGGGCCGGGCGCTTGAGCTGGCCGGGGCCGGCGATCTTGCCCTCGCCGGGCACCTGGTGGAATGGGCGGCGCAGAGTTCCCCGGACGACCCTGATGTGCAGCGGGCCCGGGCGCAGGTGTTTGGCCGCCTGGAAGCCGAGGCGCCGTCGCTGATGGCCCGCGGAATCTACGCGTGGGCAGCGGCGGAGTCCCAGGCCAGGGCCGATGGCTCAGATCCCTGGTCGACGATGCGCGGCGGGCGTTGGGCACCGTGACCATCGCGCCTTGACGCGCCAGCGGGGCGGCGGAGAGGGATCCCCACCGCCCCGGCAAGCTCGTCAGGCGATGCCGAGTACGGTCCGAGGGCGGCTGCTGTCGCGGGCGATGTTGGTGCGGCCGAGATCAGCGATGGTGGCAGAGCGGGCATGACTCACTTCTGACGATCAACGAGATGCAAACATCGATGATCAACGAATCGGTCGCACCCGCCCTGCTGCCACCATCAAGGCGCGTCTCCACCACCCCATCAAGCCGGACACACTCACGACTTGGCCGGGGCCCTGATCAGTCGGCCGGCTCCTCGACGATCATGACGCCGTTGCCGTCCGGATCCTCCATCGAGAAGAACGCGCCCCACGGCGCCTCGAACGGCGGCGACAGCTCCAGACCCTTCTCGGTCAGCTCACTGTGCAGCTCCTTGGCATCGGTGCAGGCGACGGAGATGTGCTGGGCCCCCGGGCGGAGCCCGCCGACGCCCCACGTCGCGAGGACGATGGTGGCGCCGCCGTCCGGCGCAGCGAGCTGAAGCCAGCGCAGCCCCGGCTCCGGCGGCATCTCGTCCGGCGTCATCTCATGATCACTCGTGACGGTGAAGCCGAGCTTCACGTAGAAATCCTTGGCCCTGTCCTGATCCGTGACCGGAATCGTGATCAGCGTAATGTGGCTGATTCCCATAGAACCTCCCAACTGCGACACAACGGAAATGTGTGATCAGCATATCGGAGTCGGATCGAATCCACACCGCGCCTCGCGTGGTGGCCGAAGGACAACCATGTCCTCAGTGCACGTCGGCCATTTCCCGGCGCAAGGTGTCGGCCGCGTTTCCGGTGCGGATGTCGCACACTCGGACCAGCGTGTCGTACGCGACCAGGGCGCCGCGCACGGTCTCGTTGTACAGATCCTGAGCGGCCACGCCGAGGTCACGCATCGGCTGCATGAACATCATGAAGAACGCATTGAAGTCGTACCCGTTGAGGATCTCCTCACCGAGCGCCTCCATCCGCTGCAGCAGCTGCACCCGGACCCGGAGCTTGCGCAGGTGCGCGATGCGGGCCTGGGCCATGCCGGCGAACCCGCCCTCACCGAGCTGGACGAGCCTGTTCTCGTAGCACTCGTCACGGCCCCTGGCCAAGGCGGTCGCGGCGTAGCCCTGAAGCTCCACGTACTCCATGACGGCCCGGTCGATGTGCGTGACCGTCCCGTCGAGGGCCCGGAACGTCTGCGAATAGGTCTTGAGGACGTTCGCCATCTGCTCACTGACCGCCGCACGGTCGAACGTGCCGTCTGGCCCGACCGCGCCGGCAGAGGCCTCGACGACGTGCCGGACCGTGTCGTCCAGGTTGGCCAGCGCCTCCATGCAGTCGCGGACCGAGCGGAGCGTCTCGCCGGTCGCGACGGCGTCCGACACCAGCCCCTTGACGATGTCCGCGGTGTCGGCTGCGGCGTAGTTGGTGGGGGGACATTCGTTGTGCAGACCCAGCACGCCCATTGCGTTCTCCCATCACGTGGTGATCGAGCCTTGGTCCCGACCCTAGGTGCGGTGCCCGGGCTGAGGCTTCTCCTGTGTTGCGAGGCCATCCGCCGGACGCCGCGAACAGCAAGCCGGGAGAAGTCCGGGGCACCGCCGCTGCCGAAGAATCTCCGGCAGGACTAGGGGGTGCCGCCGGGAGACCCGCCCAAGCGGACACTCCTCGAAAGGTGGTGCCATGGCCGGCGACCCGGCAGCCGACACAACCATGTCCACCAGCGAGTTGGCGCAGGTCTTCGACCGGGCAGCGCCCCGGTACGACCGCACCGGTGTGGCGTTCTTCGGGCCGATCGGCGAGCGCCTCGTGCGCGGGCTGAACCTGAGCGAGGGCCAGTCCGTCCTGGATGTCGGCTGCGGGCAGGGCGCGTGCACTGTGCCGGCGGCGCACGCGGTCGGACCGACCGGCCCGGTCGTCGGCATCGACGTGGCGTCGGCCATGGTCGACGGCGCCCGGGCCGAACTCGCCGACGAGATGCTGGACAACGCCTCGGTCACCGTGGGCGACGCGAGCGACCCGCCCTATCCGGCGGAGAGCTTCGACGCGGTGGTCGCCGGTCTGATGATCTTCCTGCTGCCCGACCCGCGAGGGGCGATCCGCCGGTACCGGACGCTGCTGCGCCCCGACGGCGTGCTGGGCATGAGCACGTTCGGCGTGGACGACCCGGCGTTCTTCCACGTCACCGACGCGGTCGTGCCGTTCGTCGTGGGCGGCATGCCGCCGGTGCCCGGGCGGACCGGGAATCCGCTACGCAGCAAGGAGGGCATCCGCGAGCTGCTGATCGACAGCGGCTTCGCCGACGTGCGCATCGACGACGAGACACTGGAGCTTGAGTTCCGGGACACCGCGCAGTGGTGGGACTGGCTGTGGCAGACCGCCGGACGGATGGTGCTCGAAAGAGTGCCGGAGCAGCGGCTGTGCGACGCCCAATCGGCCGCCGCCTCCCGGATGGAGGAGATCCGCGCCGATCGCGGCCGGCTCCTCGTGCGGTGGAACATCTGGTACACGTACGCCGTCGTGCGCTGACACCGCGTCCTATCGCCGACCGAAGGAGCCGTCATGGCCAGGTCCAGCCCACCCGCCCTGCCCGGCCTTCCGGTGCTGGGCAACGCCCTTTCGTTCATGCGCGACCCGGTGGCGCTGATCCGTGCCGGCCGGGCCGAGCTGGGGCCGGTGTTCGCGCTGAAGATGGGACCCAAGCGCTCCGTCGTCGTGGTCGGCCCCGAACAGAGCCGGCAGACCATCGCGCTGCCGGAGAGCACGCTGCAGGTCACACCCGTCTACCAGTGGGTCGAGCCGATGTTCGGTCGGGTCATGCAGGCCGCTGACCACGAGGACTACCTGCGCCAGCGGGCCGCGCTGGTACCGGCGTTCCATGGCCACAACCACGGTGACTACCTCGCCGCAATCGTCGGCGAAACGCGGTCCTGGCTCGACTCGCTGGGCCGCCAGGGCACCTTCGACGCGGCGGCCGACCTGGAGCGGCTGTCGATGGACATCGCGGTGCGGCTGTTCCTCGGCGCCGGCTTCCGGGACCGGCACGGCGTGCGGTTCCGGGAGTACTTCCTGGACATCGCGGCGGGCATGGAGTTCTTCCTACCCGCGAATCTGCCGCTGCCACGGCTGCGCCGGCGCGACCGCGCCAAGAAGGCGATATTCGAGCTGATGCGTCCGTACCTGCGCGCGGTCCGGACAGATCCGGATACCGGCCGGCACGGGTTTCTCGCGCACCTCGCCGGGTCCGACGAGTCGTTCGACGACGACACGGTCATCGGTCTCATCCTGATCCTGGTCTACGCGGCCTACGAGACGACCGCGGCGCAGCTGGCCTGGGCGCTGATCCTACTGTTGCAGAACCCGAAGGCGACGGCGGAGATCGAGATCGAGCTGGCCGACCTGCTCGTGGACAGCCGTGCGTGGGCCGTCGTTGACCTCCATCGGCAGCGGCTGTTGTTCGAGGCGCTGCTGGAGGCGCAGCGGCTGCGTCCGGTGACCACGATGCTCACCCGGCATACCGCCGCCGCGTACGAGGTGTGTGGGTACGAGGTGCCGGCCGGGTGGCAAACGCTGTTCTGCCCGCCGGCGACCCACCGTGACGAGGACGTGTTCCCCAACCCGGACGAGTTCGACCCGAGCCGCTTCAGCCCGGCTCGCGACTCTGCGGGCACCGCGGCGAGCAGCCTGCTGAATCTGGGTGGCGGGCTGCACGCCTGCCTCGGCGCCCGGTTCGCCGACCTGGAGATGAAGGCGGTGCTGGCGATGCTGCTGCGCGGGTACGACCTGGAGCTGACGAACGCCGACCCCCCGCCGGCGCCGGGCCTGGGCGTGGCCCGGCCGCTGAGCCCGTGTGGGATCCGCTACCGGGCGAGGCAGTGAGTGGCGGGTAAACCTTGTCCGGCGGACGGCCGGCCCGGTCCGGGTCCCGGCCCGAGGACTCGGGTGAGAGACGGGCGGCCTGGTTGTGCGGAAGTGATGCTGCGGGCGTTCATGGGCCAGGCCGCGCGCCCCGCGTGAGCGCGATGCTCCGGGTCAAGCGGCGGTCCGGCAGCGGGCGGCGGCCGTGCCCTCGGGCCGGTGATCGGGCCCCGCGAACCGTGCCCGCCGCGCTATCGGGCCCGGGCCCGGGCCTGTGTCCTGGCCTCCCGGCCGGCGTTCGTGATCAGCAGCGGGAAGGCGGTGAGCAGCGGCGGGTCGGTGACGGCCGGTCGGCGCAATGTGATCCATTCGCCTGACGAGGCGGAGTCGCACACCTCGCCGGCGTGGACCGTGCCGGAGCCGACGCAGAGACCGGCCGCGGGTTCCTCGGTGAGGACCGCTCCGATCGTGGCGTCCGACCGGACACTGACGGCCAGGACCGCGACGAGCGGAGGAGCACCGCTGGCGGGCTGGCTCGGCGCGGGCAGCGTGAAGTATCCCGGCGACGTGGTGACCGTGCAGGCCGACGGGGTCTGCTGCGCGATGCCGATGGGGAACAGCGCGACGACCGTCGCGCCCGTCGCGCCGTCGGGCCGCCGGTCCACCCGTCCGCGCAGGGCCCGCCCGGTCACGTCCGGCAGGCCGGTCAGTACCTCACCGACCGGAAGGTTGGCGAGTGCCCGGGCAGAGGTGCGGAACCGGCCCGGCGACATCCCGACGAGCCGGGTGAACTGGGTGGTGAACGTGCCGAAGCTGGAATACCCGACGGCGACGCTGATGTCGGTGGCGCTGGCGGAGGAGTGCAGCAGCAGGCGCTTGGCCTCGGCCATCCGCAGCGCGGTCAGGAAACGGCCGGGCGTGACGGCGGTGAGCAGCCGGAACACCCGGTGGAAGTGGAACGGGCTCATCAGCGAGGCGTGGGCGATGTCGTGCAACCGGTGCGGCTCGTTGATCCGCAGCCGCATCGCGGTCACCGCGCGTGTGATCGCAGCGATGTGGACTGAGTCGGTCGTGGGTGCTGCGTTATCGACGATAGGTGCGGGGAACGCACACATGGGCAACCCCCGGTTTCGCGATGTGTGGATTCCGGCGGCGGCGGGAGGCGACTGGTGCGATGCGGAAGGAGTGTCGCGGGGTGCGCCGGACGTATCGATGTTATTAATTCATTTAGCAGCTGGCAAGTGTCGCCTCTCGCTTCGTGGCGATCCTTTTTCGTGGACCATGCATCAACGGATTACCGGAAGGTAGATGTATGTCGGGTGTTAAGCGGGAATCTCAGGTTCTCAAGTCGCTGTACCAATGTGGCCGCAGGACCGGGACGGTGTAACAGTTCCAAGCCCAACGCGCGGACGAGGCGCAACAACAGGGCGTTCGCAAGGTCGAGGTATGTCCGTTCTAGGTGAGTCCGAGTATTTGTAGTGATTGGTATGGGTCTCGGCTGTTTCGGCGCTGAGTTGGTGCGATCGAGGTGGCGCCGCTGAGGCGGAGGAGGCTGATTGCGGTGTTGCGGAGGTGGCCAGGGCGCGGGGTGCGTTGCCGGTGGGTAGCCGGCTGGTGTCCTCGCGGTAGGTGGTGTCGCGAATGTGGTGAAGGACCTCGATGGCCCAGTGTCCGCGTAGCCAGTCGGCCAGGTCGGCGGGACTGGCCGCAGCTGCGGTGAGGCTGGTGATCGCGTAGACCGTGACGGTGGACCACCGTCCGGTGACCGGGTTGTGTCGGCGGCGTCGGATGCGTAGGGCGTGGGCCGCGTGTGGGAAGTCCAGCGCGAGCGGCCCCAGACAGGTGACCGCCTGCGATGCCCGGATGTCGTAGCGGCCGTGCCCGCGCTCGCGGGTGGCGTCCAGGGTGGGGATCTTCCCCCAGGGTAAGGCCTTGACCTGCCGGTACAGCCGTGGCTGATGGCGTTTGACGACGAAGACGTAACCGGCGTGCTGGTCCTCGACCGGCCAGCGGGCATGCTCGCGTTGGGTGTGCAGCGCGTCCGCCGTGATGACCGTCCTGGCCAGGTCCAGGCCGTCGAGCAACGGCTGGAACCGGCTGATCTCATTCGTCTTCCCATCAACGGTCGATCTGCGCCAGGACGATCTGCTCGGCGTGGTCCAACGCGGCCAGCAGGTGCACCTGAGACCCGGCCGGGCCGCTGCCACGCAGCGTCTTGTCGTCAACGGCGATCACCCGCCGGCCCCGCCCGGTCAGACCGGCTCGGCCGAGCAGCCAGCGACACACCGCGGCATCCAACGCGTCGGCGTCGATGCCGGCCAGCACCCGGCCCAGGGTGCCGTCATCAGGCACCCGCCGGCCCTCTCCTACGTACCCGCCGAAACCGGCGTGACTAGCGTCGACCAGAAAGCCAACCGGATAAGGAAAGGATCATCAGGCGGCCGTCGGCCAGACTTCGACACCAGCGCATACACCCACGCAACCAGGTCGAACGTGGCTTCGGTCGACGCACACACTGGCGAGGCCTGGCGACCAGGTACGACATGCTCATCGAGAGCTACGAAGCCACACTGGACCTCATCGAGATGCTCGACTGGCTCCGTGCCGTACCCGACCGCACTCCATGATCGCAGGACACCACCTAGGGCGTGTCTCCTGGATCTTGGGGTGCGGTTCGGCTATCCATGTTTGTCGTGAGTGGGC
>NZ_JBHMIS010000022.1:0-90202 GCF_048060415.1 Micromonospora sp. LOL_024 | reverse complement strand
CGGCCGACGCCGGCACGGGTACGGCGATGGCGACGCTCTGTTCGGTCATCGAGACAGCGGTCCTTGTCCTGGGATCGGGTGCGGCCAGGGGCAGGCGCGTTGCATCCACGGAAGGTTCCCGTGCCGCGTGGACCCACCGGATGTGTGGGCCCACCGAGAGTGATAGCTGGCCCGGCCTGCCGAGTCGAGCCGACGCGCGGAGCGGTACGGGGCCCGGGTCGGTATGCTCGCCGGGTTCGACGCCCGCCCGACCCTGATGTGAGTTGAAGGATGACTGACAAGAGCACTCCCTCCCCCACCGTCTTCGTCCATCCGACCGCTGACGTCGAGGAGGGAGCGGACGTCGGCGGCGGGACCAAGGTCTGGCACCTGGCCCACATCCGGGCGTCCGCACAGGTGGGTGCCGGCTGCGTCATCGGACGTAACGTGTACGTCGACGCCGGTGTGACGGTCGGCGACCTCGTGAAGATCCAGAACAATGTCTCGGTATACCAGGGGGTAACCCTGGAGAACGAGGTGTTCGTGGGACCGTGCGCGGTCTTCACCAACGACTTCCGGCCCCGGGCCCAGAACCCGGACTGGAAGATCACTCCCACTGTGGTACGCCGGGGCGCCTCGATCGGCGCGAACGCCACCCTGGTCTGCGGCATCGAGGTCGGCGAGTACGCGATGATCGCGGCAGGTTCGGTGGTGACCCGGGACGTCGCGCCGTACCAACTGGTGGCGGGAAACCCGGCCCGGCCGAAGGGCTGGGTCGACGAGCGGGGCGAGGTCGTCTCGCGCGACGTCGAGAGCCCACCCCGGCGCAGCTGAGAGCTGCGGGCCCGGCAGGACCGGCCGGGCCCTACGACCGGTTCAGCCGCCGATGAGCACCCGGCGGACGCCGACCCAGAGGGCCGGGTCGGTGACCCGCCGCCCATCGACCAGCACCGTCACGCCGGGAAGGTCGGCGGTGCCGAGCGTCCGGTACTCGGCGTGGTCGGCCTGGACGACGGCGGCACCGACCGGCTCGCCGTCGTAGCCCGGCAGGCCGTGCGCCACCAACTCCTCGTTGGTGTACATCGGGTCGGAGACGTACGGCTGCGCGCCCCGCGCACGCAGTGCCGCCACGGTCGGGAAGACACCGGAAAAGGCGGTCTCCTTGACGCCGCCCCGGTAGGCGGCACCGAGTACCAGCACACCGACGCCGGTCAGGTCACCGTACGCGGCGGCAAGCAGATCAACGGCGTACTCCGGCATGGCGGCGTTGGCCTCCCGGGCCGATCGCACGACGGTGGCCGCCGGGTCGTTCCACAGGTACATCCGCGGATAGATCGGGATGCAGTGCCCGCCGACCGCGATTCCCGGCGAGTGGATGTGACTGTACGGCTGGGTGTTACATGCCTCGATCACCTTGGTGACGTCGACGCCCACCGTGTCGGCGAAGCGGGCGAACTGGTTCGCCAAACCGATGTTGACGTCCCGGTAGGTCGTCTCGGCGAGCTTGGCCAGCTCGGACGCCTCGGCCGAACCCAGGTCCCAGACCCCGTTCGGACGGTCCAGGTCGGGCCGCTCGTCAAAGTCCAGCACCGCCCCGTAGAAACGCACCGAGTGCTCGCCCGAAGCCTCGTCGATCCCGCCGACCAGCTTCGGGTAGCGGCGCAGGTCGGCGAAGACCCGACCGGTGAGCACCCGCTCCGGGCTGAAGGCCAGATGGAAGTCGGTGCCGGCGGTGAGGCCGGAGCCCGCCTCCAGCATCGGCGCCCAGCGGTTGCGGGTGGTGCCGACCGGCAGGGTGGTCTCGTAGCTGACCAGGGAGCCCGGCCTGAGGCCGGCGGCGATCGCCCGGGTCGCGTCGTCCATCCAGCCGAAGTCCGGTACGCCGTCGGCGTCCACGAAGAGCGGCACGACCACCACGACCGCCTCGGACTGCGCCACCGCGGCAGTGGTGTCGGTGGTGGCCGACAGCAGTCCGGCAGCCACCACCTCCTTCAGCTTGACGTCCAGGTCCGCCTCACCGGGGAACGGTACGGATCCGTCGTTGACCAGCTGCACGACCCGCTCGGAGACGTCGGCGCCGATCACCCGGTATCCCTTTGAGGCGAACTGCACAGCCAGCGGCAGACCGATCTTCCCGAGAGCCACGACGCAGATGTTCATGGGACTACTTTCCTCCTGAGGGCCGCAATCGGGCCAGCCTGGCGATCATCCGGCGAGCCGTGACCGGCGTGATCGTCACGAGCACCCGGCCGTCACGGTCAGTGCTGGGTGTGATGGCGTACCACTGGAACCCGCGCCTGGCCAGCCGGCGTGGCGCGCCGAGGCGCCGATTCGACCGCAGCGGCGCCGTGACAGCCCCGCCCAGAACGCTGATCGTGACCTCGACCTTCCGTTGCCGGTCGGCCGACAAGCCGGCGGCGAGCAGCCGGTCCATCGGGTACTCGGCCCGTACGACGGTACCCGGCCCGTCCGGCCGCGACGACACGGCAGCAGCCCGGTCACCGACGCTGACCTGCACCACGTCCCCGCCGAGGTCGGCCGGCTGCGGCCAGCGGCTGTGCGCGGTGAGCACGAGGGCCGGCGCGCCGGCGGCGTCGCGGCCCCAGGCCAGCTCCGTCGCGGTGAGTTTGACCATCAGCTTGGCGGCCCGCTCGGTGACGTCGTACCACTCGTCGGGGAACCCCAGCTCTGGATCGCGGAAGCCGGCGTAGTGGGCGTAGCAGTGGTCACCGTCGACGGTGACCGCGGGCAGCGACTTCTCGCTCTGCTGGCGGATCAGCTGGCGCAGCTGGTCCAGGTCACCGTTGCGGGCGAGCAGCAGGCGTAGCCGTACGTCGGGGGCGAGCCGATCCCGGATCAGGTCGGTCAGGTGGCTCTCGGCCAGCCTGCGGATCCGCTGGTGGACCTGCTCCTGTTCCGCCGGGTCGAGGTCGAGGAAGTCGTACCGGAGCAGCTTGGCCACCTCCCAGCTGAAGTGCCGTACCAGGATCGCGTCGCGGCGGGGGCCGGCCTCGATCAGCCCGACGACGAAGCCGATCAGCTCCTCGGCGCAGCGCAGCCGCTCGGAAAACCGGCTGGCGTAGGTGATGTTCTGCGCGTTGTCCCGTTTGACCGCGTAGTAGTAGACGTAGTCGGCGAGTACCGAGATCCGCCCGGCCCGCACGCAGGCCTCCAGGGTGAAGGGCTGGTCGCTGCCCATCGCCATGTCCTCGCGGAACCGCAGGCCAAGCCGCTCCACCAGGTCCCGCCGGAACAACTTGGTGTTCGACAGCGACCAGGGCAGCTCGCTGTCGAACAGGTCGACCTGCTCGGCGCTGCTGGCATAGATGGCCTGGTGGACGTAGCGCTTGTTGGTGCCGACCATGCGGCCGAGCACCACGTCCGAACCCCAGCGGTCGGCGGCGTCCACCAACCGTTCCAGCGCCTCCGGGCCCAGGTGGTCGTCAGAGCCGACGAAGAAGACGTAGCGGCCCTGGGCGACGTCCAGCGCGCGGTTGCTCGGCGCCGCCGGGCCGCCCGAGTTGGGCTGGTGCAGCACGGTGACCGTGCCCGGGTACTGCTTGGCGAAGCGGTCCAACTCCTCACCGCTGCCGTCGGTCGAACCGTCGTCCACCGCGACCACTTCGAGCCGTCCGAGGCCGATGCTCTGCCCGAGCAACGAATCCAGGCAGACCGTCAGGTAGGGCATGGTGTTGTAGACGGCGACGACGACCGTTACGTCCGGCTGGTTCACCCGGCCGCTCCGATCGGGGCCGGCAGCGGCCGCCAAGCCGTCCACCGGAGTGTCCCGTTTCCGGGTGTCCGACGCTGCGGTCGTGCCGTCTAATCCCATTCCTGCCCGTTTCCGTCGTCGCCGGCGCCGTCGCCCGCGGAACCCGAGCGAGTTTACGACAAGGAAACTGGACGGGAACGGGTGCCGTCGGATCACCGAGCGCGCAAGGAACAAATATCACGTGCTGACGTAAACCGAGCCGGCCTGTGCCGGCAGACCAGACTGCTGGCCGCGTGCGCCGCGTACGCCAGCGTCCACTCGTTGAAACCCTGGTCGTTGGGGCGGCTGCCGAGCAACCGGCCGGCCGGCACCGCGACCGGTGCCGGCCGCCGGTCCGGTCTCCTTCGCCGGGGCGGTCGGGTCGTTATCCGCCGCTCCGGTGGCGACCGGCTCGTGGTCGCGGGTGTCGGACACGGTCATGGTGCGGGAGCCTACGAGACGGACAGGCCGACGGGGGAACTCAACTCTTGAGGAAACCGGCGAGCTGACGGGCCGTCCAGGTGCCGTCGTGGTACGTCCGGGCGTACTCGGCGGACGCCAAAGCGATCTTGACGGTGGCCTCCCGGTCGTCGAGCAGCGACTCCAGTACCTCGCCGAGGTTGCTCGGGTCGGCGTTGACGATCGGCAGATCACCGCCGACGGTTCTGGTGACCTGGTCGCTGAGGTACGCCACCACCGGCTTCCCGGCGGACATCGCCTCCACGGCGAAGGTGCCGAAGCTACCGCTGGTGAACTGGTCCAGCACGATGTCGCAGCTCTGGACGAGGCTACGCATCTCGGACCAGGTGACGCCCTCGGCGAGCCGCAGCTCGATGACACCCTTGTCGTGCATCGCCTGCACGATCGGCAGAATCCGGTCGGTGCCCTTGGTCCACCGCTTGGAGGGCGCGTGCAGCACCAGCGGGCGGCTCCGATCCATCACCGGCCGGTCGCACGCCCAGGCTTCGACATCGACCACGAGCGGCGTCCAGGTGGCCCCGGGCAGGTCCACCAGCAGGTCCGGAGTGGTCACGAAGGCCGGCAGACCGGACTCCTCGGCCACCCGCCGGTTGCGTACCGCCTTTTCCCGCAGCTTGTCCACGAAGCCCTCCGGCGCGTCCGCGAAGAGGGAGAAGCGGTGCCGCTCCAGGTGCCGGTCGGGGTGGCGGATCTCGCTGCCGTGCGCCAGCAACGCCACCTTGATGCCGGCCCGGAGCAGCGCCGGCAGGTCGCCTCCGATGTTGTCGCCGTTGAGGTGCCCGAACAACGGCAGGAAGGCATCGGCCAGCACGTGTGTGTACGAGCTGAGCACCCGCTTGAGTTGCTCAAGCTGGTAGTCCAGTTCTTTCTGACGTGCCGGGTCGAGGTAGATGTCCGCCGGGTAGTCGAAGGAGGCGGGAGGCTTGTTCATCATCACCTCGATCGACACGTCCGGGTTGTCGCGGCTGATCGCCTTGGCGAAACCCGCAGCCTGTCCGGCGTAGTTCGCCGGCCCGATACCGAGCCGGACAGCGGTGTTGGACAGCGGCTGCCAGGCCGGCAACTCGCGCCGCGAGGAGGCCTGCCCGGTAAGGACCCCGGCCGGACGCTCCTGCACGGACCAGGGCACGACCGTGTGGGGGGCGGTCGGCCCGAGACCCGAGATGTCCCGGTAGAGCCGAAGCAGCTTGCCGCTCTGCCGCTCCCAGGACAGGTCCTCCAGGATGGACTCGGTGATGTTCGCGCTCATCTCCTGCCGGCGGGCGGTGGCCCGGGTGACCGCGGCCACGAAGCTGGCCACGTCACCGGAGGTGAACACGTCGCCGATGTCGTGCTGCCGGACGTACGCGCTGACCACCTGCACGTCGCTGGTGACCAGGGGGAGCCCCGCGTGGAGGTACTCGGAGATCTTGGTCGGCAGGGACAGCTCACAGTTCGGCGTCCGTCGGAACGGGGTCAGTCCCAGGTCGGCCGAGCTGAGGTAGTCGGCCACCTCATATGGTGCCACGTAGGGCAGCAGGTGCACCCGGTCGCGTACGCCGAGCCGCTCCGCCTCGGCCAGTAGCTCCTGTAGCAGCGGGATCATCCGTCCGGTGACCACGGCCAGGTGGTGCTCGGGCAGCTTCGGCAGGCCGGCGATGACGGTGTCCAGGCCCCGCTCCGGGCCGATCCAGCCGGCGTACACCAGCAGGGGCGTGTCCTCGGCGAGGCCGGCACGGGCCCGAACCGAGGCATCGACGTTGCCGCTGCGGATGCCCTCCCGGACCGGCGAGTTGCCCACCACGAGCGGAGTCTGCGGCAGCTTGTAGCTGCTGCGAAGTAGCTCGGCGATCTGGTCGGAGACGGTGACCACCGCGTCCGCGCGCCCGATGAACTCCCGCTCGGCGGCCTTGACACCGCTGGCCTGCTGCGGCTTGGGCCACTCGATGCCCTGGACGTACTCGTGCGCGTCGTAGAGCCAGACACACTTCTTTCCGCGCGCGAGCAGCCGCGCCGCGCTCATCGCCGCGGTGGGGATGGTGTTGATGTCGTTGGCGTGGATGACGTCCGGCTCCAGCTCTTCGATCACCGGCCCGAAGGCCAGGTCGATGTCGAGCAGGATCGGCCAGTCGGAACGCCAGTCGCCGCTGGGCGGCCCCGGCCTGCTGCCGTGGAACTGCTCCCAGCCCCAGGCCTTCACCCGCAGCTCGTGCACCGCCTCGTGAGCCTTGATCCAGGCTTTCGGCGGCGGGTTGTCCTTGCCGGTCTGCATGCGCAGCCACGCCTGGTGCCGGGCCCGGTAGCGGTTCAGCGCCGACTTGTCGGGGATCCGGAACTGGGTCAGGGTCCGGCGCATCCGATGTCGGTCGGCCTGCGAGCGAGACAGCACCGTCGCGACGGGCACCCGGATCACCTCGATCGCGCCCATCGTCGAACGCTCGATCTCCTTGCCCTTCTTGGTCGAGCTGCGACCCATCAGAATGACGTCCCAGCCGTCGCGGGCGGCTGCGATGGCGGTCTTCTGGACCCGGGAATCTCCAGTGATGCCGTTCGTCACCAGGACAACCAGTCTCGGCGGGCGGGAGTGCGATGGCATTCGCGGTCCTTTGTGGTGTGCGGTCGGAAAGGTGGACGGCCGCCGCCCGACTGATCGGGCCACGGTCGCCGGGTCAGCGGGCGGAGACGTCCTCGGCTGGATCGGCCTGCGGTGCCTTCGACGTCATCGTGCTGCCGTCGGAGGCCGAGCGGAGCACCATGCCGGCCACCTCGACCGTACGCAGACCCTGTCGCAGGGTGACGATATCGCTTTCCTTGCCCTCCACGGCGTCCCGGAAACGCTCGTGTTCGACCAGCAGCGGTTCGCGCTTCGGAATGGCGTAGCGGACCATGTCCCCCTCGGCCACGCCGCGGAACGCCCGCAGCGCCTCCCACTCGGTGTCGACGGCGCCGTTGGCGTAGAAGGTGAGGTCGGCGGTGAGGGTGTCGGCGACGAAGCATCCCTTGGCACCGGTGATCACAGTGGACCGCTCCTTTAGCGGGCTGAGCCAGTTGACCAGGTGGTTGACCATCGTGCCGTCGGAGAGCACGCCGATGGCGGTGACCATGTCCTCGTGCAGCCGCCCGCTGCGGGATATCGTCCGGGCCGCCACCGAGACGTACTCCTCGCCGGTCACCCAGCTGGTCAGGTCGATGTCGTGGGTGGCCAGGTCCATCACCACGCCGACGTCGGCGATCCGGTGCGGGAACGGCCCCTGCCGTCGCGTCACCACCTGGTAGACCTCGCCCAACTCGCCCGCCTCCAGGCGGATCCGCAGGTTCTGCAGGGCCGGGTTGTACCGCTCGATGTGGCCGACCCCCGCCACCAGGCCGCGACTCTCGAACGCCTCGACGAGACGGGTCGCCGCCTCGACGGACTGCGCGAGCGGCTTCTCGATCAGCGCGCACACCCCGTGTGCGGCGAGTTCGAGCCCGACCCGCTCGTGCAGGGCGGTCGGGCAGGCGATCACGGCGTAGTCGATGTCGAGCGCCAGCAGCTCACTCAGGTCGGGCAGCACCGGGGCCCTGAGCAGGTCCGTCGGGTCGCCGGCCGGGTCGACGATACCGACCAGCTCGACGCCGTCCAGGCCGGACAGGACCCGGGCGTGGTTACGCCCCATCGCGCCCAGCCCGATCAGACCGGCGCGCAGCTTGCCCGCGCTCATCGGGCACCACCGGCGTGGTTGGCGGCCTCGGCGATGCGCTCCAGGTCGGCCGGTTCCAGCGTCGGGTGCACCGGCAGCGAGATCACCTCGGCGGCGGCCCGCTCGGTCTCCGGCAGCTCCCACGGGCCGGGCTGGCCGTCCTCGCCCAGGTAGGGCTTGAGCCGGTGGATCGGGGTCGGGTAGTAGACGGCGTTGCCGATGCCCAGCTCGGTGAGGCGCGCCTGGACGGCGTTCCGGTCGCCCTGGGCTCGGACGGTGTACTGGTGGTACACGTGGCGGGCGGCGTCCGCGACCGGCGGGGTGACCATGCTGGTGATCTTCGAGTCGAGGTACTTGGCGTTGGCCCGACGCTGCTCGGTCCACTCGGCCAGCTGGGTCAGCTGCACCCGGCCGATCGCCGCGGCCACATCGGTCATCCGCATGTTGGCCCCGACGATCTCGTTCGCGTACCGCTGCTCCATGCCCTGGTTGCGCAGCAGTCGCAGGGTGCGGGCGAGCCCGGCGTCGGCGGTGCTGATCATGCCGCCTTCCAGGGAGTGCATGTTCTTCGTGGGATAGAAGCTGAAGCATCCGGCGACACCGAAGGCGCCGACCGGGGTGCCGTGCAGGCTGGCGCCGTGGGCCTGGGCGGCGTCCTCGACGACGGCCAGGCCGTGCCGCTGCGCCACCTCCATGATTCTGTCCATCGCGGCGGGGTGGCCGTACAGGTGTACCGGCATCACGGCGGCGGTCCGTGGGGTGACCGCGGCGGCGACCGCCTCCGGGTCGACGCAGAAGCTGTCCGGCTCGATGTCCACGAAGATCGGCTCGGCGCCGGCCAGCCGCACCGCGTTGGCGCTGGCCGCGAAGGAGAACGACGGCACGATGACCTCGTCACCCGGGCCGATGCCGAGCGCCAGCAGGGTCAACTGGAGGGCGGAGGTACCGGAGTTGACTGCGACGCAGTGCCGACCGGCGACGAGGTCACCGAACTCCTGCTCGAAGGCCGCGACCTCGGGCCCCTGTACCACCTTGCCGCTGCGCAACACCCGGACAGCCGCCTCGATCTCGGCCTCGCCGATGATTGGCCGGGCTGGCGGGATGAAGGCGGGGTGCTGCTGCCCAACCATGAGGATCCTCCGGTTTCACCTGACTGTTCGCGGGGTTCGGGGTGCGATACTAGCCCGTTGGCAGGAGGAGATGAGACCCACGTTCACGTGAGGTCCGGTCGGCGTTCATGTTCCGCTCGACGGCCGTCGGCAGTCGAGCGGCGCGTCAGGGCGCTCCCGACCGGCCGCGACTCAGGGCCGCTCGGCGGCCGGCACGGCACAGGCCACCCGCAGGGCGGCCACGGCGGCCTCCGCCATCCGGGGAAGTTCGTTTGGCTGTACCGGTACCCGGGCGATGGCCAGCCGCCAGTAGATCGGCCCGACGATCAGGTCGGCCGCGGCCCGCCGGTCGGCGCCTTCGGGCAGTTCGCCACGCTCGATCGCCCGCCCGATGACGATCTCGCCGATCCGTTCCTGATAGTCGTTCACCGCGCCCTGCAGCGTCCCGGCGATCTGCGGGTTGCGGGCCGCCTCAGCGAGCAGGTCGGGGATGATCTGCGACGCCAGCGGGTGGTTCAGCGCCCCGGTCACGACCAGCAGCAGCAATTGCACGTCGCCGTCGAGGGTGCCCGTGTCCAGCATCGGGAGCTTGCGACCCGCGACGGCCGAGACCACGTCCAGCACGAGATCGAGCTTGGAACTCCACCGACGGTAGATCGCGGTCTTGCTGACCCCGGCCCGGCGGGCCACCGCCTCGATGGAGAGCCGGCCGTAACCGACCGCGGCGAGTTCCTGCATGAGCGCGCGGCGGATGGCCTTGGTGATTTCCCCACGGAGCACCGCCGCACCGGCGGGGGCGCGCCTCTTCTCGGCCGTCACCTGGGACTCTTCTCGGCTGTCACGGGGACCAGAGTAGCGCAAGGACGCTACGGTTGCGTCCCGACGTAATCCAGACTACTGTCCACGAAGCGACGCAGCGACGCTCCCCGCGCTGGCCACGCTATTTTGGTCGTCGCGAACAATCCGCCGGCACGACAGATCGGAGCGCCGATCCCATGGCCAACCTGCTGGCCGACCCCGACTCCGGCCTCACCCCGGCCCAACTGGCCGCCCGCCACGGGCTGCGGGTGGCCGGCCAGCGACTCTCGCTGGGCCGCTACAGCGTCCACCTGTGGCGCTACCGGCACTTCATCTCGGCATACGCCCACGCGAAGCTGACCGCCTCGTTCAGCAACGCCCGACTCGGGCAGCTGTGGCAGGTACTCACCCCGCTGAGCAACGCCGCGGTCTACTTTCTGATCTTCGGTGTGGTGCTCGAACAGAGCCGGGGGATGGACAACTTCATCGCCTACCTCACCACCGGTGTGTTCATCTTCAACTTCACTCAGACCAGCGTGCAGCAGGGCACCCAGGCGATCAGCGGCAGCCTCGGCCTGATCCGCGCCCTGCACTTCCCCCGGGCCTGCCTGCCGCTGGCCATCACCGCCACCCAGTTCCAGCAACTGCTCGGCTCGATGCTGGTGCTGCTCGTGATCGTGGTGGCCACCGGGGAGCCGATCACCCTGATGTGGCTGATGCTGGTGCCGGCGGTGCTGCTCCAGACGGTTTTCAACGCCGGCCTGACCATGGCGGTGGCCCGACTGGGCGCCAAGGCCACCGACCTCAAGCAGGTCATGCCCTTCATCCTGCGGGCCTGGATGTACGGCTCCGGAGTGCTGTACAGCGTCACCCTGTTCTCCGAGAACCTCCCGGGTTGGGCAACCGCGATAGTGCAGTTCAACCCGATGCTGATCTACATCGAGCTGGCCCGGATCTCGCTGCTGGAGAACACCCACCTGCTCAACGAGTCCCTGTCCCTGACGTGGCTGATCGGGGTCGGCTGGGCGGCCCTGGCGGGCCTCGGGGGTTACTTCTACTTCTGGCGCGGCGAACAGGAGTACGGCCGTGGTTGACCTGAGAATGTCCAATGATGTGACGGTGGCTCTTCCCCAGATCCAGGAACGGATCCCGACCGTGGTGGTGGACGACGCGCACGTCGTCTACCGCGTGTTCAAGGGCGCCGCCGGCAACACCAGCCCGGTCGCCGCCTTCAAGCGGATGGTCACCCGCACCTCCGCGCCGAACGTCCGCGAGGTGCACGCGGTCCGTGGGGTCAGCTTCACCGCGTACCGCGGCGAGGCGATCGGGCTGATCGGCAGCAACGGCTCCGGCAAGTCGACACTGCTGCGGGCCATCGCCGGGCTCCTGCCGGTCGAGCGCGGCGCGGTCTACACCCAGGGGCAGCCCTCGCTGCTCGGGGTGAACGCCGCCCTGCTCAACGACCTGCCCGGCGAGCGCAACGTCATGATCGGCTGCCTGGCCATGGGCATGGCTCCCGCCGAGGTGCGGCGCAAGCTACCGGCGATCATCGAGTTCTCCGGGATCAACCAACGTGGCGACTTCGCCTCACTGCCGATGCGCACCTACTCCTCCGGCATGTCGGCGCGGTTGCGGTTCTCCATCGCCGCGGCGAAACAGCACGACGTGCTGCTCATCGACGAGGCCCTCGCCACCGGCGACAAGGCGTTCCGCAAGCGCAGCGAGGGACGGGTGCGGGAACTGCGGGAGAGTGCCGGCACGGTGTTCCTGGTCAGCCACCAGCTCTCCTCAGTACGGGACACCTGCGAACGGACCATCTGGCTGGAATCGGGCGAGATCCGGATGGACGGCCCCACCGACGACGTCGTACGCGCCTACAACGATTTCTCCAACAGCAAGTAGAGTCCAGGTGAACGTGCGGCGCCGTGCGGGCCGTGTCGCCCCGTGTGGGGGGACGCGGCCCGCGCGTTATGGTTCATCCCGTCGCCACCTCGGCAGCACCCTCCGTTCACGTGCGGCGCCGACGCCATTCACCACCGAGAGCGAGGACCGGCAATGACGCAGGACCAGACCACCGACCCGGGTACGGCGGCACCGGAGGCCCCGGCGCCCTGGCGGCCCTCGCGGACGGTGGCCGTGGTACTGGCTGGCGGCACCGGAACCCGCCTCGGCCTCGGCATCCCCAAGCAGCTACTGAAGATCGCCGGCAAGCCGATCATCGAACACACGCTTGCCGTCTTCGAGGCAGCGCCGGAGATCGACGAGATCATCGTGCTGATGGCCACCGGCCATGTCACCGAGGCACAGCGGATCGTCGACAAGGCCGGGTTCCGCAAGGTCACCAAGGTGATCGAGGGCGGCGACACCCGCAACGCCACCACTCGGGTCGCCCTGGACGCGGTGGGCGAGGCAGACTGCAACATCCTCTTCCACGACGCGGTACGCCCCCTGCTGAGCGGCCGGATCGTCCGGGAGTGCGTGAACGCCCTGTGGACGTACTCGGCGGTCGACGTGGCGATCCCGTCAGCCGACACGATCATCCAGGTCGACGAGAACGAGTGCATCACCGACATCCCCGTACGGGCCACGTTGCGCCGGGGCCAGACCCCACAGGCGTTCCGCTCCGGCACCATCCGGGAGGCGTACCGCCGGGCCGAGGGCGACCCGAACTTCGCCGCCACCGACGACTGTGGCGTGGTGCTGCGCTACCTGCCCGAGAGCCCGATCAAGGTGATCGACGGCTCGGACGAGAACATCAAGGTCACCCATCCGGTCGACGTGCACCTCGCCGACAAGCTGTTCCAGCTGGCCGCCGCCCAGGTGCCCCGGCTGACCCAGCACCGCTCCTACAGCGACGAGGTCTCCGGCCGCACCATCGTCGTCTTCGGCGGCAGCTACGGCATCGGTCACGACCTCACCGAGCTGGCCCGCCGGCACGGCGCCCAGGTCTTCCCGTTCAGCCGCACCAGCACCGGCACCCACGTGGAGCGTCCCGAGGACGTCGAGGCCGCGCTGAAGACCGCCTTCGACGCCACTGGCCGGATCGACCACGTCGTGGTCACCGCCGGAATCCTGGAGAAGGGCGCGCTGGCTCAGATGGCCCAGGAGACCATCGACCGGGTGCTACAGGTCAACTTCGTCGGTCCGGTGACCGTCGCCCGGCAGTCGCTGCCCTACCTCCAGCACACCAAGGGGCAGCTGCTGCTCTACACCTCCAGCTCGTACACCCGTGGGCGGGCCGACTACGCGCTCTACTCGGCCACCAAGGCAGCCCTGGTCAACCTCACCCAGGCGCTCTCGGACGAATGGGCGGAGTTCGGTGTGCGGGTGAACGTGATCAACCCGGAGCGCACCGCGACCCCGATGCGTACCAAGGCCTTCGGCGCGGAGCCCGAGCACACGCTGCTCGCCGCCGAGACCGTCGCCCAGGCCTCGCTGGACGTGCTGATCTCGGACCTCACCGGCCAGGTGATCGACGTGCGGCGGCCGCCGGGTGAGGCACCGACCGCCGCAGTGCCCACCCAGACCACCCGACCGGCCAGCATCGTTCCCGCCAGCTGACCGACCCACGACCGCGAGGCGACACCGAGATGCGTGGTGACCTGGTCCGGAAGTTCACCGCAAGGGGCCTGGCCACCGGCGGTCCGGTGCTGGCGTTCCTGGTGGTCGCCCTCACCGACGCGACCGTCTGGGGGCTCTGCCTGACGTTGGTCGCGCTCGCCGCCACGGTCTGGGAGCGCCGGGTACGCCCCGGCGCCGACAATCTCGCGGAGACCACGCTGCTCACGGCCAGCGTCCTGGTCGGCTATGCCCGCCAGCTCGACGCCGGCTTCGACCCGGCCCTGGCCGGCACCGCGCTGGTACTGCTGGGTCTGGTCCTGCTCGCCGGGCCGCTGCGCCAGGCCGGGAACCTGGAGATCCGCGTCGCCAACCTGCCGGTACGCACCTGGGTCCCCCAGGTCGCCGCGCGCGGCGCCGACATCGTGGCGGCGTTCCTCGCCGTGCTGGCCGTGGCCGCCCTCGCGGTCCTGCCCACCGTCCTCGTCCTGGTGGCGAGCCTGCTGATGGGTGCCGCCGTCGGCGTGGCAGCCCTCGACCTCGCCCGGCGGCGGCTGCGCCCGGGTGCCGGCGGTTCGGCGGTCACCCGGGCGCTGCGCCGGCACCAGCCCGAGTTCGTGCTCCACTTCTCCGCCCCGCCCGGCTCGGAATACCAGGTCACCATGTGGCTGCCGTACCTGGAACGGATCGGGCGGCCGTTCGTGGTGATGCTGCGGGAACCGGAGTTCCTGAACACCGTCGCGGCGGCCACCAACGCTCCGGTGGTCTACTGCCCCACCCTGCGCACCATGGACGAGGCGCTGGTGCCGAGCCTGCGGGTGGCGTTCTACGTCAACCACGGCGCGAAGAACAGCCACTGCATCCGCTTCACCCACCTCACCCACGTCCAGCTGCACCACGGCGACAGCGACAAGGCACCCAGTGCCAACCCGGTCTCGGCGATCTTCGACCGGATCTTCGTCGCCGGCGAGGCGGCCGTCGACAGGTACGCCCGGGCCGGGGTCGACATCCCGGCCGAGAAGTTCGTGGTGGTCGGGCGGCCCCAGGTCGAGGCGATCGAGGTACGCCCTCGGCCGGCGGACGGGCCGGCGAACCCGACGGTGCTCTACACCCCCACCTGGACCGGGCACCACGCTGACGCCGACTACTGCTCGCTGCCGGTGGCGGAGACGCTGCTGCGGCGGCTACTGGACCGAGGTGCCACGGTCATCCTGCGGGCCCACCCCTACACCGCGCAGAACCCGGCCTCGGCCCGGCAGTTGGGTCGGCTGCACGATCTGCTCACCACCGACCGGGCCAGCACCGGCCGGCAGCACCTGTTCGCCGCCGCAGCGGGCCGGCTGAGCCTGGCCGAGTCGGTGAACCGGGCCGACGCGCTGGTCTCCGACGTCTCCGGAGTCGTCTCCGACTGGCTCTACTCGGGCAAGCCGTACGCGGTCACCGACATGGGCACCGACGGCGACCTGTTCAGCGAACGCTTCCCGCTGGCCGCCACCGGCTACGTGTTGCGTCGGGACATGGCCAACGTGGACGAGGTACTGGACCGGCTGCTCGACAGCGACCCGCTCGCCGAGGCCCGATGGGCCACCCGGCGGCGCTACCTGGGCGGCTTCCCCGCCGACTCGTACACCGAGGTCTTCCTGGCCGCCGCCCGACGCGAACTGGACCTGACCGGCTGGACCGCATCGGCGCCCCGCACCTCGACCGGTGCGCCCTCTTCCCCACCACCTGAGGTCCACGAAGGTGATGATCTTCGTGCTCGGTGACAGCTACGGGTCTCGTAGGCTCCGAACGCGGCAGGCAGTCGAGCGCAGATCGCCCCGGACCTGCCGGATGCGGCGGAAACGCGAGGGTGGCCGGCGGTGCCGGCCACCCTCGCGAGCTGCCAGGCGGATCTTCAGGTCACGGGCAGGGCTGCCACGCGAGGTGGTACATCGTCTGGATGCTGCCGTCGGTCGAGTCCATGGTGAGGAAGCTGGTCCCTGACGAGCTTCCCCGGCTCAGGCGCAGCTCGGTGTTCATGTTTAGGTTGCGCAACTCGCCGCAGGGGTGCCAGACCACGGAGGCGATCGGCACCTCGTCGGTCACCATCCAGTTGTCATCGAGCGGTGCGGGAATCGCATGGTTGCTGGAGGTGCTCTGGGTCATGCCCTGGAAGTAGTAGTTCGCTCTCGTCGACGCGATGGCACCCCGGTTGAGCAGCCCGTACCCGCGGTAGTCCACCTTGACGATCGCGAAGGTGTAACCGGCCGGGGCGTGGACCAGCACGTTGAGCTGACAGTTCCGGCGACCGTCGGTGACCGGGATGCCCGGACCCGCCTGAACCAGGTAGTCGCTGTAGATGGTGGTGAAGGCGGTGTTGTCCGGGGAGACCGCGACGTCGGCGGTGCCCGGCCGGCAGCCGGAGCCGGCCATCGCCACAAGGTCGATCACGACCTTGTCGGTGGGCGGATCATCCATGATTCCCTTGGCGGACGCCGGCGCCGCCACGATCAATGATGAAGCGAGTAGTGCGAGCACCACGCCGCCACGCGTCAGCAGCTTTAGCATAGACCCTCCTCCGATACAGGAACGGAACGACGAAACCTGCCGCACAAGCTACGTAAAGATATAGACGAATGTCAACGTCTTTTCGTTTTTATGACACCGCTCGCGAATTGGATTCGGGTCCGATCGCCACAGCCACTCCGGGTCAACCATTGAATAGAGATGCGCAGCCACGTTGATCGACGCGAGAAGCCGATCACACCTCAACGCTATGCACGACAAGCACTCTAGAGACTGAACCCAAGCTGTCGGCATTCCGATCAAGGCATCTACTAGCGATCGACTACATAGAAGCGTACCGATGGTTGCGCGTCTCGCTCCACATCGCTACCATCCTCTCGCAGAACGACGCCCGGGCGCTCCCGGGCCGAAACTCCACGATCCACTGCAATGAGCCGGCACGCGAAGATCCTCACGAGCAATACGGCGATCAAGCACGAGTCGAATTTGACAAACATCAACTGAATCCGAGAGGAACGGAATGACAAAGAACCTCGTCGGCGCAAGACACGGGATCTTCGCCGTACTCGGCACGGTTCTCGCGTTGTCCCTGTCCACGCCGGCCCACGCCGCTCCGGCCGCATCCACCGCACCGCCGTCCAGCGAGATCACCGTCGAGGTGGTGGCGGCCAACGGCTCGGGCTGTGCGCCCGGTACGGCCCGGGTGGTCGCGCACCCCGACAACACCGGCTTTCGGATCCGGTACCACGACTTCGTCGCCACGGCCGGCCGTGGCAGCGAGGTGACTGCCGGCCGGAAGAACTGCCAGCTCGGCCTGCTGGTCAGCGTCCCGGCGGGCTGGACCATCGCCGTCGCCGCAGCCGACTACCGTGGCCGGGCCCGGATCCCCACCGGAGCGACGGGCCGGCAACGCACGAGCTACTACTGGCAGGGCTCGTCCGAGACGAGCCACACCGACGCGACGTTCACCGGGCCGTACAACGGCTACTGGAGAACGTCGGATGTGGCCCCCGTGCTGGTCTACGTACCGTGCGGCCAGCAGCGGGTGCTGAACGTCAACACCGAACTGAGAGTGGACACCAGCACCGGAGGCTCAAGCGCCAGCATGTCGATGACGACGACCGAGGGCGATGTCGACACCCTGTTCAATCTCAGGTGGGAACGGTGCTGATCCCCTGATCCGGCTCCGCCGCCACAGTGGCGCCACACCAGGCGGCGGCGGGTGCGGGCGGCAACCCGCCCGCACCCGCCGCCACCCGCCGCCGACGACGAGTGTTCATGCGAGTCCACCTCGACGGATGCGGCGCGCATGGCGCACCGCGTCGACCGGGGCCGTCGGCCGAGTCGGCGATTCGCACCAGCCGGCCGTCGTCCTCGTAGCCGACCACGGCAACGTAGTGGCCACCGGGAAACGAGTGCCAACGGCCGTCGGTGTCGGTGACGCTGCCGGCCACGTTCACCACGACGCCCCGCCCTTCGGCGATGGCGGCAACCACGTCCGCCTGGAGCTGGTCCATCGGGGCCGGGTTGGCCGCGCCGCCCTGGATCATCGTGGTCTCGTATGGGCTGCCCTCGACGACGGCGTTCAGGACGCGGGTGGTGTCCTGCGCCGAGTTGGTGCCGGCGTACGTGGTGCCGAGCTGCGCGGCCAGGGCGTCCTGGCTGCGCTCGACGCCGGCGGCGCTGAGCGCGTTACGTACGGCGGCTGGCCCGCAGTAGTAGCCGTTCGTCTGGGCCTGGTGGTCGTACTTGAGAGTCTTGGACGCGGGCGGCTTGGGTGCCGCCTCTTGCTGGTCGTATCGGGGTCCGGTGCTGCCGAGGTGGGCTTCGGCGAGGGGGTGGCGTTCTACGTCAACCACGGCGCGAAGAACAGCCACTGCATCCGCTTCACCCACCTCACCCACGTCCAGCTGCACCACGGCGACAGCGACAAGGCACCCAGCGCCAACCCGGTCTCGGCCATCTTCGACCGGATCTTCGTCGCCAGCGAGGCGGCCGTCGACCGGTACGCCCGGGCCGGGGTCGACATCCCGGCCGAAAAGTTCATGGTGGTCGGACGCCCGCAAGTCCTCGTTCACCCGGCCGGGCCGGGCCGCGACACTCGTCATCGTCACCCGCATACCCGCTCACCGCCCTCTCGCCGATCGGGGCGTCGACCGTAACAACCACCGCCCCGGCGTGGGTGGCTCCGGCTCGATCCTGGAACGAGTGGTCGCACGGGCCGAGCAGGGCCGCTCGATCCCGGCGTGATCATGGGTGGCGGCGGGGTGCCGCCCAGGCGAGAAACCGGTCGAACAGGGCGGCCGGCGTCGGCCCGTCAGCCGGGTTGAGCTGGTAGAGGTCCCGGATGGCCTCGTACATCAGGCCGACGAGGTAGATCGACAGCCCGGGCAGGTTCCCGTCGTACTCGACCCGCAGCAACAGCCGGGCCTCCCCGCAGGGCCAGGGCTGCCCGTCGGCCCGGCAGCACCACATCGGTCGCAGCGGGGTGTGCGGGACGTCGGTGCCGACGGCGTGCGGGCGCTGCGGGCGAGGACCACGGCCCGGCGCCGACAGCCGGGTGGTGATCACCTCCGGTCGCCGTTCGGCGGGCACCGACACCAGGGAGCAGGGGGTACGCACATCGGCCTCCAGTCAGCGTTCGGAGGGGGCCGCCCCCGCACAGGGGAGGTGCACGGGCAGCCCCGGAGCAGAACCACCCCGTCCCTGTCTGGATGGGAGCGGCACCGCTGCGTGACAGTCTGGTGAGGACGGCACTACTGTCGGAAGGCACCGACGCTGGCCAGGGCGGTCTTGGTGCCCCCGGTCCGGTCCCTGGTGGCACCTTGGCGGTCTTGACAAGCCCGGTGGAGGGGACATGGAACGCGATCAGCATTCCGACCTGCACGAGTTGATCCGCGCGCAGCTTCGCCGGCTGCGCACCGCAGCGGGCATGAACCAGGAGGAGTTCGGCCGGCGTGCGAACTATTCGGCGTCGCTGGTGTCCGCTGTGGAGGTAGGCACCCGAGCCCTCGACCGGCCGTACGCGAAGCGGGCAGACGAGGTCCTGGAGACCGGGGGCATGTTCGAGGAGTTGCTGCGCACGGCCGAGGTGCTGCGCCAGCCCGCGTGGTTCCTGCCCTACCTGGAGGCCGAACGCAACGCCCGGCAGCTCCGCTGCTACCAGCCGACGATGGTGCCGGGGCTGCTCCAGACCGAGCGCTACGCCCGCGCGGTGATCCGGACCGACGCCGCGCTGACCGAGGCGGGGGTGGAGCGTCGGCTGGCCAACCGGATTGCCCGCCAGGCGGTGCTGGAGCAGGAGGACCCGCCCCAGCTCCTCGCGGTGATCGACGAGGTGGTGCTGCGGCGGGTCGACGAGGACCTGAAGGACGTGCTGGTCGAGCAGGTGCACCACCTCATGGCGCTGGCCTCCCGGCCCAACATCAGCGTGCACCTGGTGCCCACCGGCGTCGCCATGCACGATGGACTGACCGGCCCCTTCATCCTGGCGAGGGGCGCGGACGGCGGCTGGGTGGGTAATCTGGACACCCAACTCGGCGGCGTCCTGGTCGACAAGGACGACGACCTGAGTGTCCTGCTGTCGAAGTGGGAGACGGTGCGCAACGAGGCACTGTCCGGCCGCCAGTCGATCGAGCGCATGAAGGATGTTGTGAAGCCATGGATCTGAACGGCGCGACCTGGCGCAAGTCCACCTGCAGCGGCTCCAGCGGCAACGACTGCGTGGAGGTCGCCGACAACCTGACCGGCGTCGTGCTGGTGCGCGACACCAAGGACCGCGACGGCGGCACGCTGGCCTTCGCCCCCGCCGCCTGGGCGAGCTTCGTCGGCCTGGCGAAGCAGCACGACCCGCGCGCCTGACGTACCCGACGCGGAAGCCCTCGGCCGTCCGGCCGAGGGCTTCCGCGTTTGCTAACTGCGGATCAGGCCGAGTAGCCGCGGGTGGCGGCCCAGTTGGCGAGATCGATGGTGCTCACCCAGTACGACGGGTACGAGGCGTCGGCCGAGTCGGCGATTCGCACCAGCCGGCCGCCGTCCTTGTAGCCGACCACGGCGACGTAGTGGCCGCCAGGGAAGGAGTGCCAGCGGCCGTCGGTGTCGGTGACGCTGCCGGCCACGTTCACCACGACGCCCCGCCCTTCGGTGACGGCGGCGACCACGTCCGCCTGGAGCTGGTCCATCTGGGCCGGGGTGGCCGCGCCGCCACGGATCATCGTGGTCTGGTACGGGCTGCCCTCGACGACGGCGTTCAACACCCGGGTGGTGTCCTCGGCCGAGTTGGTGCCGGCGTACGTGGTGCCGAGCTGGGCGGCCAGGGCGTCCTGGCCGCGCTCGACACCGGCGGCGCTGAGCGCGTTGCGTACCGCGGCGGGGCCGCAGTAGTAGCCGTTGATCTGGGCCTGGTGGGCGTACTTGAGGGTCTTCGACTCCGGTGGCTTCGGCGCCGCCTTCTTGCTTGTCACATCGGGGTCAGGGGCCGCCGAGGTGGGCTTCGGCGAGGGGGAGGCGGTGGTGGTGGCCGGCGCGGCACTGCTCGGTGCGGCACTGTTCGGCGCGACGCCCGACGGGGTGGCCGCGGCCCGACTCTGGTCGCGCGACGCCACGGTGTCGCCGCGCAGCTCGGCCACGGCGGTCGTGGTGTGCGCGGCGGCCGGGTCCTCCTCGGTGCCGGCGACCGCGGCACCGGTGCCGGTCGCCAGCACGAGCGCGGCGGCGGACGCGGCGGCGATCTGGTACGGGCGTTCCCTGGCCAGCCGTCGGAGCTGGCGGGAGAGGGTGTGCTTCACGGGTACCTCCACAGGCTGAGGGGAGAACGGATACCGGCTCCGGCGGTCAGGTCGGCATGGAGGTACCGACGACCACCCGGTGAGCGGGTTGGGCCGTTCCAGGGGTGCGCCGGGAAACCGGGCGGCGACGGTGACCGGTGGTCAGCTCGCGGCAACCAGGCCGGCGAGCGCGGGCACCGTGGTGCCGTGGAGGCGGGGGAACAACAGGGGGATCACAACGGATTGCACGAGGTGGAAACTCCTTCCGACACCGCCGACCGGGTTAGCTGACGGATTCGGGCGGGAAGTCGCCCTACCGCGAGGATTCGCGGATTCACCCCAGTGGTGCAGTGGGTCCCCGGTTCGTGAGATCACGATTGAGCGGGTCGGTGCGGCGTCGCCTGTTGCGATCGGTTACCGCACCGGACGCGCTGACACTACTGGCCGGTCACGTCGAAGCCAACCCGTCCTGAGCTGCTCAAACATGATCCAGCAAAACGATTTCCGGGTATCCGGGGACTGGCGTCGCTCAATGGCACTGATGGAATTCCGGGCACGTTCGGGGACAACCGGACGGTGCCCGGACAATGCCGGCGGAGATTGCTGCAACAATCGGCCCGACTACGCGCAGTGACCGAATTCGGGGGCCGTGTGACCCGGCTCACGGAATTTCAGCCCAGCCGGGCGGGCCGCCAGCGGGGAACCGCCGCCGGGCGACCGACGGTGGCCCGGCGCAGGGCGGGCACCCGGTGCGGACTGAGCCGCGCCACGGCCGCGTACGCCTCGGCCGAGAGGGCGCGGGCCGAATCGGTCGCGAACTCCACCGCCCGCCACAGGTCGCGCTCCCGCCCGGCGGCGACCCGGTAGGCGGCCAGGCGGCTGTCACACACCACCCGGGCGAGGATCACCTCCTGCTCGGCCGGGTGGCGCCGGGGATCCCAGCCGGCCCGGCGCGCCAGCACGTCGGTCAACTGCCGGGCGGTCAGATCGCCGCGCCAGTGGGCAGCCATCGCGGCGCGGTGCAGCCAACGCTCCCGGGCCGCGTACTCGACCGGCGTGTGCGACGTGCGCGGAGTCGGCAGCCCGACGGTGCCGGCCAGCCGGCGGACCTCGGACTCCGCCTCGTCGTACGCGGCCCAGGCACGGTCCAGCTCCGTCTGGGCGGTCCGCCACGCCGCACGCCGCCGCTCTACGTTCTGCGCGGCGCCGGCTGCCGCGACCGCCACCTCCCCGGCGTAGCGGCGCAGATCGGCCGGCTCGGTCGCGGCGCGGTCCTCGGCCCCGTCGGCGGGCTCCCCGGCCGGCACGCCCAGCCCGGTCGGCTCGGTCAGCTCGGCCTGCTCGGGGCGCGCGACCAGCGCCGCGAGCACGCCCAGCGCGAGCACGAGCAGGACCGACCAGATGGCGGCGGCCCGGGGCACCTCGATCAGGAACTGGTAGAGGACGGTCTGCTCCATGTCGTACCTCGCGGGAGATCGGAACGGCGACGGCGGCCGTCCGGCAGCGGATCGTCGTGGCGCGGCCACGACAGGGAAGTCGAGCCACCGGCCCGGACCGCGCGAGCGGCGGCGGGCCGGGTAGAGGCTCAGGACGGGTGCGATGTCCGGGCGTCCGGACCAGGACGCAACGGTCGTCGGATCAGGCTTGCGGAGGTGCGCGCGCCGCCCGGGTGCCGGCGACGACGGCCGCCGGGGCCGGCACGACGCCGGAACCGGCCTTTCCGAGCACCCTCAGCCCGGATCGCCCGGCAGTCAGCGGCGGCGTCGCGGGCACGCCGGTCAGATCGGCGCACTCTCCGGCGTCCAGCACGATCGGCGTCGTGGGAGCGGTAAGGTCGTCGGGCGCGGCGAGGCCCGATCCGGCGAAGGCCGGTGGCGACGTGGTGTCGACCGGCGGCCGGACGGTTCTGGCAACGGTGCGCTGCTCGGGCGCGGCGTCAGCGGCCCAGGCCGGCGCGGCCTCAGCAGGCCCGTTGGCCCAGGCCGGCGCGGCGCCAGCGGACCCGGTGGGCGCGGCACTGGCGCCGAGGGTGAAGGCGGCGGCGACCGCGAACCCGGTCAGCAGCCGCGCGGCCCAGCGCGCCAGCCACCACAGGGGACAGGCGAGCGCGACGGGAGGCACATGGTCACGCTACCGCCAGGACCGCCCGATCAACACCGTGCGCGGGCGTGTCGGACTGTTCGGCGCGCCGCCCAGGCTGACGCCAATCTCCGCAGTTCAGCCCCCTGCGACTCACCGTCCGGGATGGACGGTCCGGCCCCTGCTCAGCGTTGGCCGTCGGTCCCTGCCACCCGGCGGCGCCCGCTGTCACGGCAGCACGCCGGCGGACGGTCCACCCGGCGCCGACGGTCGCTGCGCACCACCCGGCGCCTTACGGGTCGGCGCCAACCGGCGCATCATCGGCTGTTCCACGTACCGGTGCAGCAACGCGGCCAGCGCCAGGGTGAGCAGGAGGAGGCCGATCACGGCGAGTGGACCCCACCAACCGGGCAGCCCGGTCCCCCAGTCCCCGGTCAGCCGCAGAATCGTCATGATCACGAACACGTGCACCAGGTAGAAGGCGAAGGAGACCTCGCCGAGCCAGACCATCGGGCGCGAGCGCAGCGGTGAACGCCGCCCGTGCACGTCGGCGTCCGCCGCCGCGGCGATGACCAGGACGTACGCCACCGACAGCAGCGCCGCCCAGAGTTCGGCCCGGATCCAGAGGGCCGCCGCTGTCCAGGTCGCGACGAAGATCAGGCTGGCGAGGGGAAGCCGGGGACCCCGCCAGCGCCCGCGCAGCATCAGCTCGGCCGCGGCCACCCCCAGCCAGAACTCCAGGGACCGGACCAGTGGAAACACCTGGGCGAACCACCACCGGCCCTGCTCCGGCACCAGCGTCTGCCCCGGCCAGAGCGCCACGATCAGCAACGGCACCGCGATCACCGCGGCCCACAGCATCCAGGGCCGCGCCCTGCGTACCGCCGGCAGCGCCAGTGGCAGGCACAGGTAGAAGAACAGTTCGCAGGATAGCGACCAGCTCACGTTGTTGACACTGTAGAAGTAGCCGGGCCGAGGATCCCACGCCTGCACCAGGAAGAGGTTCTCCAGTGCCGCCACCGGGTTGATCGGGTCGGCGAACCAGAGCATCGCCAGCATGGCCAGAGCCCAGAGCACCAGGTGGTTCGGGTAGATCTTGGCCAGTCGGCGTCGCCAGAACCGTCGCCGGGAGTCGCCCGGCCGGGCCGACCAGACCAGCACGAAACCGCTGAGAATGAAGAAGAACTGCACCCCGGACAGGCCGAGGGTGAAGATCCCGCCGACCACCGCCTGGTGGCCGGGCTCGGCGATGATCCGCATGGTGCCGGCGTGGAAACCGAAGACCAGCAGGGCGGCGACCCAACGCAGGCCGGTCAGCGACGGCAGTCGGCTCGCGTCACCCCGTCCGGTGCTGGCGGCCGGTCGCTCGACGACGGTGGCGCTGGTCATCCGGGCACCCTACCTGGCATGCCGAATCGTTAACCTGCCGCTGTCCGGCTGTTCAAACACTCCACCACCGCTGGCCACGTCAGGTTCCAGGGCCGTCCATCCGGACGGTCGAGGGTGTCGGGGTGGTCAATCAGCCGACGCCAACGCCGCTGTTGAGCATCGTCGTGCCGGTGTACGGCGTCGAGGCGTACCTGGGGCAGTGTCTGGACTCGATCCGGACCGACATTCCGGCGGACGAGACCACCGCGGTGGAGGTGATCGCCGTGGACGACGCCTCGCCGGACCGGTGTGGGCAGCTGCTGCGCGAGTACACCGCCGACCATCCGAGGCTGCGGGTGCTGCACCTGGACGCGAACGTCGGCCTCGGCCCGGCCCGCAACGCCGGCCTCGACGTGGCCACCGGAAGGTACGTCTGGTTCGTCGACAGCGACGACCGGCTGCCCCCGGGCACGATCGCCGTCGTGCTGGACCGGCTGCGCGCGGACCGCCCCGACGTGATGATGGTCGACCACCTGCGGGTGCACGACTGCGGGCGCCGGGAGGTGGACGCCAGCAGCCGACTGCTGCGCGGTACCACCGGCGTGGCGCGGTTGACCGACCGGCCGCAGTTGCTGCGGGTGCAGCACACCGCCTGGAACAAGGTGGTACGCCGCGAGTTCATGGCCGACCTGGGCCTGCGTTTCCACCCCGGCTGGTATGAGGACATCCCGTTCAGTCACCCGCTGCTGATCGGCGCGGAACGGATCTCCGTGCTGGACCGGGTCTGCTACCTGTACCGCCAGGGCCGCCAGGGTGCCATCACCTCGACCCGCAGCGGACGGCACTTCGACGCCTTCGAGCAGTACGACCGGCTGTTCGCCTGGTTGCGCCAGCGGCATACCGAGGGACGCTGGCACGTCGAGCTGTTCGACCTGATGGTGAACCACTTCCTGGTCGTCACGGGCAACGACGACCGGCTGCACCCGCATCTACGGCGGGAGTTCTTCCGCCGGGTCGCCGCGCACTACCGCCGGTACCTGCCGAGCGGCGGCTATCCCCGGCCGGGCGGGGTGGCCGGGCTCAAGCACCGGCTGGTCGGCCGGGACAGCTACCTGGCCTACGCCGCGCTGCGGCGGGCCCACCGGCTGGCCGGACGGCTGCGCGGACCGGCCGACACCGCCACCCCGACCACCAGCGCCGCAGCGGAGACCACCACCGGGCACAAGTCACTGGTACGGACGCACGGAAACGGATCGCGATGACGACGCTCAAGATCGGGCCGCACCTGGTCGGCACCGGGGAACGCCCCCTCGTGGTGGCCGAGATGTCCGGCAACCACAACGGCGACCTGGATCGGGCCCTGTCCATCGTGGATGCCGTCGCGGCCAGCGGGGCGCACGCCCTGAAGCTCCAGACGTACCGGCCGGACACCATCACGATCGACGTCGACAGTCCGGCCTTCCGGATTTCCGGCGAGCACGAGCTGTGGGGTGGACAGAACCTCTACCGGCTCTACGAGCGGGCTCACACCCCGTACGAGTGGCACCGGCCGATCTTCGAGCGGGCCCGCGCCCAGGGGTTGACGGTCTTCTCCTCCCCGTTCGACGCCTCGGCGGTGGAGCTACTGGAGGAGCTGGACGCTCCCGCGTACAAGATCGCATCTTCGGAGCTGGTCGATCTGCCGCTGATCCGGCTGGCCGCCGCCACCGGCAAGCCGATGGTCATCTCCACCGGGATGGCCACGCTGGCCGAAATCGACGCCGCCGTACGCGCCGCCCGTGACGGCGGGGCGGGCGGGATCGTGCTGCTCGCCTGCACCGCCGCCTACCCGGCGCCGGCCGCCGACAGCAATCTGCGCCGCATCCCGGTGCTCTCCGCCGCGTTCGACGTGCCCGTCGGCCTCTCCGACCACACGCCGGGCATCGGCGTGCCGGTCGCCTCGGTGGCCCTCGGAGCCTGCTTCATCGAGAAGCACGTCACCTTGGACCGCGCCGACGGTGGCGTGGACTCCGACTTCTCCCTCAGCCCCACCGAACTGGCAGCCCTGGTGGTCGAATCGGAGCGGGCGAACGCCGCGCTCGGCGGCACCGCCATCGGACCGACCCCGGCCGAGCGGGAGGGTCTGCGCTTCCGGCGTTCGCTGTACGTCGTGACGGACGTGCGCGCCGGCGACGAGGTCACCGGGCAGAATGTCCGCTCGATCCGACCGGCCGGCGGACTACCTCCGGTGGAGATCGACCGGGTGCTGGGCCGCCGCTTCGCCACCGACGTGGTCCGCGGCACCCCGCTGAGCTGGGACCTGATCTGACCGGTGGTGGGGGCGCCGCCGCGTCGGCTCCGGCCTGACGGGTATACCACTGAGCATGACTCTGCTGACGGTGGTAGCGGGACTGGCGTTGATCGTCACCGTGACGGTGGACGTCTGGCTCACCGTGCTGCACCCGGACGCGGAGGGGCCAATCGCCCGTACGGTGCGGCGGCTGGTCTGGCGAGCGTCGTCGCTGACCGCCGGGTGGTGCCGCACCACCCGCCGGACGCCGCTGGTCTGGGCGGGGCCGTTCCTGGTCACCGGCACGTTCCTCGCCTGGCTCGGACCGCTGGTCCTCGGCGTCGCGCTGGTCGTCTGGCCACACCTGGACGGCTACCACCGGGTGGTCGGGTACGGCCCGGCCGGGTTCCTCGACGCCGTGTACTACGCCACCGGGCTACTGACCGTCCTCGGCTTCGGCGACCTCACTCCGGACACCGGGGCGCAGAAGCTGTTCGCCGTGGCCGCCGCCGCCCTCGGGTTCGGATTCTTCGCCGCGCTGGCCACCTATCTGATCGAGCTGATCACCGGACTGACGGTCCGCAACGGGTTCGCGCTGACCATTCACGACCAGGTCCGCGGCACCGACGGGGTGGGCCTGATCGCCCGGAGCCTGACCGACGAGGGAGTGGACGTGACCCGGCAGCGGTGCGCGGCCTGGGCGGAGAGCCTGCGGGCGGTCGAGGACACCGTTCGCCGCTATCCGCTGGTCGCCCTCACCTACCGGCCCCGGCGGCCGGACTACGACATCGAACCGGCGCTTGAGTACCTGGCGCAGGCGACGGTAGCGGCGCTGCTGGCCGCCCGCTGCGCTCCCTGGCGAGGTCTCGGTCCACGGGCGGAGGAGATGGCTTCCGCCCTGCTGCGGCTTCAGGACACCATCGCCCGCCGCTACCTGGGCCGGCACCTGCTGCGGGCAGGAAGCGAACCAGCGGCGGATGGTCCGCAGGACGACGCCGAGGCCGATGAGGTGCTGCGCCTGCTGCACCGCCGGCTGACCGAGAAACTGGGGCCCGGATTCGACCAGCCGCCGGGCGACGCCGGACTGGCCGGGGAGGTGTTGTCCCGCTCCCTGCCGTTCCTCGCGGCGCTACGTGGCTGGTCGGTGCTCGGGCTGGCCCGGGACGGTCCGTCGATCCGGGTGGTCCGCCACGACGACCTCGGATAGGCCACGCCGGGTCGTCAGCGACGAGGTGGGCTGGCGGCGAAGGCGACGGTGACCACCAGATCGGGCCGGGTCAGGGTGCGCCACGGCCACCCGCAGTCGGGGGGCACCTCCAGGCCGTGCCGCTGCCACCAGGTCGCCACGGGGACGTCGGCGAGTTTCGCCAGGCACTCGGTGCGGGTCCAGCGGGCCCAGAAGTCGGTGGCGCCGAAGCGCCGGGCCAACGCCGTGGGCACCGGTACGCCGGGGCGCTCGGCGTCGATCGCCACCTGCCAGCCGGACACCGGCGGGGCGTACCAGCCGACGCACCGTCCGTCGCCCAGGTGGCTACGGGTGAGCGCTGCGCCCGACTCGACGACCGACGCCACCCGCAGATGTCGCGGCGCGGCGGCGAGCAGGACGGACACCGATGGTCCCGCGCCTCCGTCCACGCGGGACCATTGCCGGGCCGGTTCAGATCGAAGCGGCACCGTCGACCACGATGACCTGGCCGTTGATGTTGGTCTGCTCCCGCAGCAGCATCCGGACCACCGGCACCACCTCCTCCGGCTCGGTCAGGTGACCGGTCGGGGTGCGGCGCACGATCTGGTCCAGCTGGGTCTGGCCGAGCACCGCCGACATCTCCGAGGCGAAGAAGCCGGGCGCGACGGCGTTGACCAGTACCCGCCCGCCCAGCTCGCGGGCCAACGAGCGGGTCGCCGCGTCCATCCCGCCCTTGGTGGCGGAGTACGCGACCAGGCCCGGGAATCCGCGCTGCGCACAGATCGAGGTGATGTTGACGATCCGGCCGCGCAGTCCCTGGCCCAGCATCCGCCGCACGGTCAACCGGGTGAGCTGCAACGGCGCGGTCAGATTGGTCTCGATGATCCGGGCGATGTCGCCGGTGGCGGTGTGCACGTGCAGTGAGTCCTGCCCGACGGCGGCGTTGTTGACCAGGCCATCGATCGGGCCGAGGTGTTGCTCCGCCGCCCGGACGAACGCCTGCGCGGCGGCGAGGTCGGTGACGTCGACGGAGCCGACGTGGCAACGGTCCGGCTGGGCCTCGGCGAGTTTGGCCAGCTCGGGGGTGACGGTACGGGCGAAGGCCGCCACCTTGACACCCGATTCGAGCAGGTCGGTGACGATGGCGAGGCCGAGGCCGCGGGATCCGCCGGAGACGAGCACCACGGAGGACGGTGGCACGGACTGGGCAGAGGTGGCGTGGTCAGACATCGCTCTTCAGGGTCTCCTTGACGGGAATCTCGGTCAGTAGACGAATTCGGCGCGGCACCGCGTACTCGGGCAGCCGGTCGGCGCACCAGCGGACCAGCGCCGCCTCGTCCGGCCCGCTGGTCGGCGGCGCGGACTCGGTCCCACCGACCGGCGGGGTGTCGGCCGGGACGGGCACCACCTCGGCGACGACCATGTGGCCGAGCAGCGGCGCCCTCCGGCCGGTGACCCGCGCCCAGGCCACCTGCGGATGGGCGGTGAGCACGTCGCGGACACCGCCGGCGGAGACCTTGCTGCCGCCAACGTTGATCTCGTCCGAGTCGAGCCGCCCGGTGATCAGCACCCGGTCGCCGATGATCTGCGCCCGATCGCCGGTGCGGACCGGCCCGGCCAACCCGACGCCGTGGTACGGCGAGGTGACCACCAGTTCACCGTCGCGCACCCCGATGGTCGGGCGGCCGGGAGCCGCCCGGTCCAGCCACCACACCGGGAAACCGGCCTGCCCGTCATGCACCACGATGGCGGCACCGACCTCGGAGGAGGCGTAGATCCAGGAGATCCGGGCCGCTGGGAACGACTCCCGCAGCCGGTCCAGGATCGCCTGGTCGACCGGCTCGCCGCCGAGGGTCAGCTGGCGGAGTGGCACCCGGGCGAGCCCGGCCGGATCCCGGTGCAGGGCCCGACGCCAGAACGTCGGCGTGCCGGAGGCGGCGTCGACGCCGTGGGTGGCGGCCAGCGCCGGCCAGTCGTCGAGCTGATCGGGCTCGACGACCACCAGATGCTGCCCCGCCTGGGTGAGCGACAACGTCACCACCTGCCACCAGGCGTACGTGCCGGGGGCGTACGGGCAGAGCCAGGTCCGGCCGGGTTGGTGGCCGCGGACCGTGGTCAACGATTCGAGGGTGTGCCCGACCCGCTTGGGGCGCCCGGTGGAGCCGGAGGTGAGCAGCCACAGGCGGCCGGGCTCGGCCGGACGCGGCCGGGTGGCCACCGCCCGGCCGGCGGCGTCGGCACCGAACTCCGCCACCGTGAACCCGGCGGCCCGCAGCTCGTCCCGCAGCCCCGAGTCGACCCGGCTGGCGGTACTGACAAGCAGCTCGGTGTCGTGCACCGCGTGGTGGTGGGCGGCGGCGAGTGCGTGCCGGGCCGAGTGGGCGAGCACCGCGGCGGGGCCAGAAAGGTTCAGCTCCGGCAGATCTCGCCAGGTCAGCGTCGCACCGTCGACCACGATCCGGTTGTCGGCGCCGGCCGGGTGGACGGCGGCCTGCCGGGCGGTCCCGACGCTCACTGCCGCTGCAACTCGACGAGGAAGTCCAGCACGTCGCCGACGGTGGCGATCCGCCGCAACCCGGGAGCGTCGAAGTTCAACTCCTCCCCCGTCTCGTCCTCCACCCGCAGCGCCAGCTCGGAGAAGTCCAGCGACCGGAAGCCGACCTCCCGCAGATCCGCGGCGTCGTCGGCGGGCAGCACCTTGCCCTGGTTCTTCAGCACCTGGGCCATGAGGTCGCGAATCTGCGCACGACTCAATTCCTTCATGCGGCGGAGTGTACAGCCAGGTGAATGGTGATTAGGGTGCCCGGTGACCATGCGAACTGATCCGAAAGCGAGCGGTACGTGCTCCGTGACGCCACCGAGGACGACGTTAACCTGATGTTGTCCTGGCGCAATCAGGAAATCAACCGGCAGGTCAGCAGGACCAGCCACGTCATCACCGAGCAGGAGCACCGCCGGTGGTGGTCGGCGACGTCCGCCGACCCCACCCGCAGGGTGCTCACCTATCTCCGCGACGGGGTGCCGAGCGGCGCGGTGACCTTCTTCGACCTGCGGTTGGACGGTCCACGGACCGGCTCATGGGGGTTCTACCTCGACGGCGACGGTCTGGCCGAGCGGGGCGAGACACTACCGGCCTGGCTGGAGGTCATGCGGGCGGCGGTCGACCATGCCTTCGACGTGCTGGCACTGGACCGACTCGACGGCGAGGTGCTCGCCCACAACACCGTGGTACGTCAGATGAACCGGCGGTTCCGTTTCGTCGAGGGAGCCGGCCGGCAAGAGGTCCACGACGGCCGGGAAATCACCGTCGTGCCCATTTCCCTGAAGCGCGAAAACCGCCGCCGCCGCTGATTGTTCCGATTCCGTCCACACATTGTTCACGCGATGTTCCGGTGCCGGCCGGCCGACACCGGACCGAATACCCACGTAACGGCAGGGCTCACTGGCGGCGCCATGCGGCCCATCTCCGCTCCGGGTCGCCGCCGAGCCGGACGAAGCGGTGCCGGGCGCCGTCCCAGTCGTCAGGCTCGCCGGGCGCCCACCGCGCGAAGACCACGTCGGCGGCAGCCGGCGGCCGGTCGGCGAACCACGGCACCTCGGTCCAGGTGACCTGGTGACCAAGGTTGAACCGGAGCTGGTAGGGCACGCCGGTGGAGACGGCGACCCGCTCCACCGGCCGGATGCCGAGGTCGGCCACGGCGGGCACGGGCGTGCCGACCTCGGCCATCGGGCGGATCAGCCGCTCCGCGATGACCTGCGTGGTCGCGACGTTGGCCAGGACCAGGACGGCGAGCACGGCCGCCCTCGTGTGTCGGCTCCGGGCCGCGCCCACCACCAGCAGGACGCCGGCCACGCCGATCGCCGCCCCGACCAGCGGTCGCATCCCCTGCTGACCGTCGGTCAACGCCGCCAGGTCCGGCGCGCTGAAGTCGCCGTAGCGCAGCGCGACGCCACTGGACACGGCATGCGCCAGCCGAACGTGGATCAGTGCGCCACCGGCAGTGAGCAGCGCCACCGTGACGGCCGCCGTGCGCAGCAGAGACCGATAGGCCAGACCGGACAGCACGCCGACGCCGACGAGCAGCCAGAACGGGGCGAGCATCTGCACGTACCGGGCGTAGATGGCGTCCGGCACCCGGTCCGGTACACCCGCGAGGACAGCTTCCGCGCCGACAGCGACCCCGACGGTGACCGCCAGCGCCACCCCGGTCGTCCAGCGGCCGGGCTCGTCACCCGTGCGGCACAACCGCCGCAGCGCGTCGGCACCGCCCAGGCCGGCCAGCCCGAACGTGACGACCGTCAGGTACCACAGCTGCGTGCCTGCGGACGCCAGCACCTGCGCCAGTCCCGAGCCGGAGGTGAGTGCCCGTAGCGCGTTCCCGTCGGCCGGACTGCCGAGCAGCTGGACGGTGTCGCCGAGCAGCCGGACCCCGGCCTCGTTGGCGAAGGCGGCGGCGAGCACCGGCAGGACGGCGGCCAGCAGCCCGGCCGACCCGAGCCGGCGGCGGACGACCAGCGCCAACACCAGTCCGGCGTACGCGGCGACGACCACCACCCCGCGCGAGTGCACCAGGTGACAGGCGCCGGCGAGCGTACCCCCCAGTGCCGCGGCAGCCGCGCCGGGCCGATCGAGAAGCCGGTGCACCGCCAGCAACCAGGCCAGCAGCAGCGGGGCGAGCACCGCGTCGGTCATCGCCGCCGCCGCGTGGAACGCTGCCGCCGGCACCGTCGCCGCGAGTGTGGCCGCCGCCAGGGCGGGCCCGCGCCCAAGCCCCAGCAACTGGCGGCCGAGCAGGTAGGCCAGCGGCAGGAGGGTCGCGTTCAGCGCCGCGTTGACGACCCGGACGATCAGGTAGGTGTCGGCGAAGTCGCGGTCGAGCAGGAAGGCCGGAGCGATCAGCAGCGGATAGCCGATTCGGCGCAGCGTCTCGTTCTCGCTGCTGAAGCCGCCGGGACCGCCGGCCAGTGCCCGGGCGGTGTTGAGGTAGCTGTCCTCGTCGGTGTGCGCGAACGGCATGCTGGCGTGCCGCGCCAGCCAGACCCGCCAGGCCACCCCGAGTAGCCAGCCGAGCACCAGCAGCAGCGGCAGCGGCCATTCCCGGCGCGCCGGTGGTACCGGCCGGTTCGCGTCCGCGACCCGGATCGCCTCGGCTTCGACGCTCATCGTCCCCTCCCCTGGCGGACCGGGTCGGTGCGCGTCGTGCGCGGTGCCGCCGTGCCGGTCGGGTCGAGACCCTAACCACCACCTGGTGGGGGCCGCCCGGCCGGCACGCCGCAGGACCGCTCGGTGTTCGCCGTACCGCTGCCGGCCATTCACCGCCGGAGGTGAGGCGGTTAACCCTAGGGCGTGGGCCCGTTAACCCGCCGGGTCTAACGTTCGCACCCGGCCGGCCAGGGCCAGCCGGACAACCGACGAACACGGGAGCAGCAGTTGAGCGAGCTGAGCGGATCGTCCATCCTCGTCACCGGGGGCACGGGCTCCTTCGGCAGGACCTTCCTGCGCCACCTCCTCGCCGAGACCGATCCGGCCCGGGTAGTGATCTTCTCCCGTGACGAGCTCAAGCAGTACGAGCTGCGCCAGCAGCTCGCCGACGACCCGCGACTGCGCTGGTTCATCGGCGACATCCGGGACCGGCACCGGCTGACCCGGGCCATGCACGGGGTGGATCACGTCGTGCACGCCGCCGCCCTCAAGCAGGTGGACACCGCCGAGTACAACCCGTCGGAGTTCATCGCCACCAACATCACCGGCTCGCAGCACGTCGTCGACGCCGCGATCGAGGCCGGGGTGAAGAAGGTCGTGGCCCTCTCCACCGACAAGGCGTCCAGCCCGATCAACCTGTACGGCGCGACCAAGCTTGTCGGCGACAAGTTGTTCATCTCGGCCAACCACTACGCCGCACACCACCCGACCCGGTTCGCGGTGGTGCGCTACGGCAACGTGGTCGGCAGCCGTGGTTCGGTGGTGCCGCTGTTCCGCCGGCTCGCCACCGAGGGCAAGAGCCTGCCGATCACGGACAAGCGGATGACCCGCTTCTGGATCACCCTGGAGCAGGCGGTGCAGTTCGTCATCGACTCGTTCGACCAGATGCAGGGCGGCGAGCTGTTCGTACCGCGCATCCCCAGCATGCGCATCCTCGATTTGGTCGAGGCGGTCGCCCCGGAGGCCACCACGCACGAGATCGGCATCCGGCCGGGCGAGAAGCTGCACGAGGAGATGATTGCGCCGGACGACAGCCGACGGACCTTGGTCGCCAAGGACCGCTTCATCGTGCAGCCGACCATCGCCACCTGGGGCTACCAGCCGCCTGCCGGCTGCGAGCCGGTGCCGGACGGCTTCGCGTACCAGTCGGACTCCAACGACGAGTGGCTCAGCGTGGCGCAGTTGCGCGACATGCTCGGCATCGCGGCATGAGCGGGCGAATCATCAGGCTCATTGCCACGGTGCCTCATGGCGGCACCCAGCGCAGCGGAGTGCCGACGTGAGCGCTCTGCTGCCGTACGGCCGGCAGTCGGTGTCCGACGACGACGTCGCCGCGGTGGTCGCCGCCCTACGCAGCGACTGGCTAACCACCGGCCCGGAGGTCGCCGCCTTCGAGGCGGACCTGTCCGGCTGGGCCGGCGGTGCCGGGGTGGCCACCGTCTCCAACGGCACTGCCGCGTTGCACGTGGCGTACGCGGCGGCCGGTGTCGGCCCGGGCGACGAGGTGATCGTGCCCCCGATGACGTTCGTGGCGACGGCGAGCAGCGCGGTGGCCCTCGGCGCCCGGATCGTCTTCGCCGATGTGCAGGAGGAGACCTTCACCCTCGATCCGGCGGCGGTGGCCGCCGCGACCACCAGACGGACGAAGGTCGTCGCGGCGGTGGACTACGCCGGCCATCCGGCCGACTACGATGCGCTGCGCACCGCGCTCGACGGCAGCGACGCGCTGCTGCTCGCCGACGCCGCGCACTCCATCGGCGGCACCTACCGGGACCGCCCGGTCGGCACGCTGGCCGACCTGACCACGTTCTCGTTCTTCCCCACCAAGAACCTGACCACCGCCGAGGGCGGTGCGGTGGCCACAAGAGATCCGGAGTTGCTCAAGCGGGCGCGCCGGTTCCGCAACATCGGGCTGGTCCGGGAACGCGACGAGCACCGCTGGCCCGACGAGGGTGGCTGGCATCAGGAGGTGCACTCCTTCGGCCTGAACTACCGGCTGCCCGACGTGCTCTGCGCGCTCGGCCGCAGCCAGCTGCGTCGCCTCGATGCTTTCCTGGCCCGTCGGGCCGAACTGGTGGCCCGCTACGACGCGGCCCTCGCCGAGCTGCCGGGCGTGCTCGCCCCGGGCCGGCGGGACTGGGCCGTTCCGGCCTGGCACCTGTACCCGATCCGGGTGCTCGACGGCCGTCGCCGCGAGATCTACGACCGGATGCGTGCCGCCGGCATCGGCGTGCAGGTCAACTACATCCCGGCACACTGGCATCCGGCCTTCGCCGACCTCGGCTACCGGCGCGGCAGCTGCCCCGTGTCCGAGGCCTTCTACGCCCAACAGCTGTCGCTGCCGCTCTACCCGGGACTGCGCGACGCCGACCAGGATCGCGTCATCGACGCGCTGGCCACGGCCCTGCGCGGCACCTCGGTACGGTACGCCGCCTGAGGGGACGCCGGATGCACCACGCGAACCACTTCTACGGCCACGCCCACGTGCTGGCCCGTTACGCCGGGCTGGGCGACGGGCATCCGCCCCGGATCGACGGGTACATCCAGCACGGCTGGAACATCGGCGACGGCCTCGCCCCCGGACACCCGTACGCCGAGCGGACGCCGAGTCTGCTCTGGTCGGAGCAGACCCGGCGGCGGGCCTGGTCGGTCGGGCGGCGCAACGTCACGGTGATCGGGGCACCGTTCGTCTACCTGCTGGCCACGGCGGAGCAGCCGGGGCCGGCGGAGCCGGAGCGGGCGGGCACCATCTGGTACCCGTTCCACGGCTGGGAGGGCCAGCACGTCAAGGGCGACCACAAGGAGCTGATCGCCCGGATCCGGGACACCGAGCCGGGCCCGGTCACCGTCTGCCTGTACTGGCACGAGCACCGGATGCGCCGGGTGCGCCGGCTCTACGAGAACGCCGGTTTCCGGGTCGTCTGCCACGGCTACCGCGGCCACTGGTGGAAGGACACCGACCCCGAGTTCCTGCACCGCCAGCTCGCCGAGCTGCGCCGGCACGCCCGCGTCGCCTCCAACCGGCTGACCAGCGCCATCTTCTACGGCATCGCCGCCGGGTGCGAGCCGGCCGTGTACGGCGACCCGATGGTGCTGGCCGCCGAGGACCCGACGTTCGGCGGCACTGCCCGGATCCGCCGGCAGTGGCCCGAACTGCACGGCGAGCAGGTGCATCTGCCGACCGCTGTCGGGATCGCCCGCGCCGAACTGGGCACCGACCACCGCCACCCGCCGGCCGCGCTGCGGGAGCTGCTGGGCTGGGCGGACCCGCAGGAGGAGACGACGTGATGACCGAGACGGCGCCGACGGTGTCGCTGCCCGGCGGCGAGATGCTCGCCTGGTCGGACCGGCGCGACGGCGCCACCGACCGGCCGCTCGCGGCGCTGGCGGCGCGCCTGGTGCCGGCCGGCGCCCGGGTGCTGGTGGCCGGCCCGCACGACCCGGTGCTGCTCGACGCGCTGGCCCACGCCCGGCTCACCTGCCTGCTACGGGGCTACCCGGACGCGGAGGCGGTCGCCGGCCGGGTGGAACGGGTGCTGGTGGCCGGGCCGCACGGCCTGCCCACCGGCGAGGAGTACGACGTGGTGATCGCCGGCGCGGGGTTGGACGCCGTCGAGTCGGTCGAGGGTGAGCGGCTGGGCTGGGACGGGCTGCTGGCACGCCTGGTGGCGGCCCTGCGACCCGGTGGTGACCTGCTGTTGCGGGTGGACAATCCGCTCGGCGTGCACCGGCTGGTCAGCGCGTCGAGCTGGTACGCCGGCCGGAGCGACACCGAGTGGACGGTAGGCGGGGTGCTCGACACGTCCCGCCCGACCAACCTGGAACAGGCCCACGCCCGGCTGGCCGTGGCGGGCGCGCGGATCGGCTCCTGCTATGCCGCGTACCCGCGCCCCGACCTGACCACCGCGTTGCTCTCGGCCGACGTGTTGTCCCGGCGGACCGACTCCGGGTTGTTCGACGCGGTGCTGCACGAGGCCTGCACCGAGGGCTTCACCGGTCAGTTCGTACTGGCCGACCCGGCCCGGTTGGCTGTCGACGCGCTGCACGCCGGCCGGGCGACCGAGCTGGCCCCGTCCTGGCTACTGCACGCCCGCCGGGCGACCGGCGAGCCGGCGAGCGCCGACAGCGGGGAGCCGGATGACGCGCAGCCCGAGGTCGGGGGGCCGAACGGATTGCCGGTGCTGCTGCGGGCCGCTGCGGCCGACACCGTGGTCGAGGTGCTCGACGGGCCGGACGGCTGGCGTTGGCACCGTGCCGACTCGGGCTCCGGCGGGCCGGCGCCCACACCGTCCGACAGCCGGCAGGCCGCCCACCGCGACCCGCAGGCGCCGCAGGGGCCGGTGCCCGACGGGCGCCTGCTGCGCAGCCTGCTGCTCGACGGCTGTCTGCGCCGCGACACCGCCCTGCTGCGCCGGCTGCTGCACGGGTACGCCGAGTGGCTCGACGGCGAGGCGGAGCGGGGACAGCTCGCCGGGGCGGTCGCGCTTGCCGGGGCGGACAATCTGGTCGTCGTGGGTGACCGCTTCGCGGTGCTCGACCCGAGCTGGCGGGCCGACGCCCCGATGCCGGTCGACGTGGTGCTGGCCCGGACCCTGTGGCGCTTCGCCACCGAGCTGCTCACCGGCGGGTGCGCCCACCCGTGGATTTCCACGTTGGACGCGGCGGGTTTGACGGTGGTGCTCGGCGGGGTCGCCGGACGGGACTTCGACCGGGCCGTTGTGGGCGCTGCCGTGCAGGCGGAGGCCGTGGTCGGTGCCGTGGTACACGGGCCGCAGCAGTCAGCCGGGCGGGTCGACCCGGGCACCGGGACCGTCCCGCCGGCCGGGCCGCGCAGCTATCAGCAGCTGTACGAGACCTGGTTGCGCGAACGGGAGGAGAACACCCGGCTGGCCGCGCTGCTCGAGTGGACCGAGGAGTTGCTCGACGCACGCGAGCGGGCACTGCGCCGGACCGAGGCGAAGATCAACCTGCTCAGCGGTTCGCTGAGCTACAAGGTCGGCCGGCTGGCCATCACGCCGGCCCGGATGGCCAAGCGGGGCGCCGGGGCCGCCAAACGCCGGGCCCGCGCGGCGATCGCCGCCAAACGGCAGGAACAGACGAAACGGGAGCAGAAGTGACCGAACGGATTGTCGGGGTCGTGCAGGCCCGGATGGGCTCGTCCCGGCTACCCGGCAAGGTGCTGCGGCCCCTGGCCGGACGCAGCGTGCTCGGCCGGGTGGTCCGGGCCGCCCAGGACAGCGGGGTCCTCGCCGACCTGGTCGTGGCCACCAGCACCGACACCGGCGACGACGCGGTCGTCGCCGAGTGCGCCCGGCTCGGGATCGCCTGCCACCGAGGCCCGGTCGACGACGTGCTGACCCGGTTCGTCGGCGCGCTCGCCGCACACCCCGCCGACGCGGTCATGCGATTCACCGCCGACTGCCCGCTGCTGGACCCGGAGATCGTCGCGCTGGTCGCCTCGGTGTATCGCGCCGTGCCAGGCTTGGACTACGCCAGCACGTCGATCGCCCGCACCCTGCCGCGCGGGCTCGACGTCGAGATCATCCGGGGGGACGCGTTGCGCACCGTCGACCGGCTCGCCACCGACCACCACCGGGTGCACGTCACCTCGTACGCGTACGCCCATCCGGAGCTGTTCCGGGTGCTCGGCGTCACCCTCACACCGGACCGCTCGCAGCTGCGGCTCACCCTGGACACCGAAGCGGACTGGGACCTGGTCAGTACGGTGGCCGACCACTTCGGCGACGTCAGCGTGCCGCTGGCCAAGCTCGCCGACTGGCTCGACGGGCAGCCGTCGCTGCGCGCGCTCAACGCCGACGTCCGGCAGAAACGGCTGGAGGAGTGCTGAGCCCGGTACGCGTCGGGCTGCGCTGCGATGCCGGGCCGCAGCGCGGCGTCGGGCACCTGGTCCGCTGCCTCGCCCTCGGCGAGGAGTTCCTGGCCCGGGGCGCCACGGTCGAGGTGTTCGGTGCCGTCGACGGCATCGACTGGGCCGCCGGGCAGCTCGCCGCCCGAGGCATCCCGCTGCACCCCGGCCCGGACACCCCAGACGGGCTGGTCGCGGCGGCCCACCGGCACTCCCTTGACGTGTTGGTCCTCGACTCCTACGAGCTGGATCCTGCCGGAGCGGGCGCGCTGCGCGCCGCCGGCGTGGTGACCCTGGCCATCGTCGACGGCGACACCCGGGGCCAGGACGCCGACCTCTACCTCGACCAGAACTTCGGCACCGATCTCGGGGTGCCGGCGGGGCGGCTGCTGGCCGGCAGCCGCTACGCCCTGCTGCGCGACACCGTGCTGGCGGCCCGCCCGCCAGCGGCCCCTTCGACGGACGGGCCGGTCACGGACGGGCCGGCGGCGGACGCGGCGGTGGTGAGCCGTCCGGCGGTGCTGGCCTTTTTCGGCGGCACGGACGCGGCCGGCGCGGCACCGGCGCTGACCGAGGTGCTGCTGTCGACCGGGTTGCCGATGGAACTCACCGTCGTCGTCGGCCGACCCGGGACGGCCGCACGGCTGGACCGGCTGACGCCCGGGCCGGGACAGTCCCTGCTGCCGGTGCCACCGACCGGCGGGCTGCCCACGCTGATCGCCGCCGCCGATCTGGTGGTCAGTGCGGCCGGCACCTCGACCTGGGAGCTGTGCTTCCTGGGGGCGGCGTCGGCGCTGGTCTGCGTGGTGGACAACCAGCGCGAGTCGTACCACCGGGTCGTCGCGGCGGGACTGGCCGCCGGGCTCGGCGAGCTGCCGGAGCTGGCTGCCGCCGGCCCGGCCGGTGCGGCGGCGCGGACCGCGGCGGCGCGCACCCTCGGCGGGCTGCTGAGTGACGGTGCACAGCGGGCGGCGTTGTCCGCGCGGGCACAGGCGGCGGTTGACGGGCGCGGCCGGGAACGGGTGGTCGACGCGGTGCTCGACACCCTCACCCACCGACCGGAAATAATACACTTGTACTAATAGCCTGCTATGGTGGGCTCATGTCGCAGGCCGCGTACCAGCCGTCGATGCTGGACGTCACCGACGCCGCACCCACCCTCTGGCCGCTGCGCGGCCAGCTGCGCCGGCACCCTCTCACCGGGGACGCCTGGGTCGACCACCTGCCGGGTTGGGTACACGGCTCCGACCAGGTGCTCGACGTGCTGTTGCGAGACGTGCCGTGGCGAGCCGAGCGGCGTACCATGTACGACGCCGAGATCGACGTGCCCCGGCTGCTCTGCTGGTACGGCGCCGGCCGGCCGCTGCCACACCAGGCGCTGTCGGCGGCCCGGGAGACACTGACCCGGCACTACGCCGACGAGTTGGGCGAGCCGTTCGTCACCGCCGGCATGTGCCTCTACCGCGACGGCCGCGACAGTGTCGCCTGGCACGGTGACACGCAGGGGCGTTCCGCACACACCGACACGATGGTCGCCATCGTCTCGTTCGGCTCGCCCCGCCACCTGCTCCTTCGCCGCCGCGGCGGCGGCGCCAGCCTGCGCTTCCCACTGGGCCACGGCGACCTGGTGGTGATGGGCGGCTCCTGCCAGCGCACCTGGGAACACGCCATACCCAAGACCACCCGCCCGGTCGGCCCCCGGGTCAGCGTCCAGTTCCGCCCCGCCGGCGTGGCCTGAACCAGCTCGCCGGGCGGTCTCAGTTGCGGTCGATCTGGTGGCCCACGACGCTGGGGCCGAGCATGACAGCGAAGCCGGAGCCGTCGCGGCGTGGGTCGGCGGCGGGCAGCTCGACCGGGTCGCCGTTGGCGGTGGCACCCACCGGGCGGGGGCCGATCCAGCCGACGACCACATCGGTCTCACCCTTGAGGAACCGCTGCGCGCGCACCCCGCCGGTCGCCCGTCCCTTCGCCGGGTACGCCGCCAACGGCGTCACCTTGACCGTTCCGCCGGTCGAGGTGACCACCATCGGCTCACCGTGCTGCGGGTCGTCGGTGCGGATCGCGCCGAAGAAGACCACCTGAGCCCCCGCCGGCAGGGCGATGCCCGCCATCCCGCCACCCTTGAGACCCTGCGGACGGATGGTGCCGGCGGGGAACCGCAGCAGCAACGCCGCGCTGGTCAGGAAGGCCAACGTCTCGGTGCCGCCGGTCAGCCAGGTGGCGCCGACCACCTCGTCGTCGTCGCGCAGCCCGATCACCTCGAACTCGTCGGAGCGCACCGGCCAGTCGGGGGCACACACCTTCACCACACCCTGCCGGGTACCCAGCGCCAGCCCTGTCGAGCCGCCTGCGGTGGAGTCGAGCGGCGCGAGACCCACCACCGTCTCGCCCGGCTCCAGCGGCACCAGCTCGGCAGCGGACATCCCGCCACGCAACGACACCGTGCCGGCCTGCTCGGGCAGCACCGGCAGCGGCAGCACATCCACCTTGAACGCCCGGCCGGCACTGGTCACCAGCAGCACCCGGCCCCGTGCGGTCGAGTGCACCACGGCGCGAACCGCGTCGTGCTTGACCCGGCCGTGCCGGCGACGCCCCTCGGCGGCCTCCTCCGACTCGGCGGCGGTACGGGCGACCAGCCCGGTGGCCGACAGGATGACCTGGCAGGGGTCGTCGGCCACCTCCAGCGGCCCGGCCGGCGCGGAGGCGGCGAGCACCTGCTTGAGGTCACCGTCGACCAGCGTGGTCCGCCGGGGCGCGGCGAACTGCTTGACCACTGCGGCCAGCTCGTCCGAGACGACCTTCTTCAGCACGTTCTCGTCGTCGAGGATGGTGGACAGCTCGGCGATCTCGGCGCGCAGCTTCGCCTGCTCAGCCTCCAACTCCAGGCGGTCGTACTTGGTCAACCGACGCAGCGGAGTGTCCAGGATGTAGGTCGCCTGGATCTCGGAGAGCCTGAACTGGCGCATCAGGCCGCTCTTGGCCGCCTGGGCGTCCTCGCTGGCCCGGATCAGCTTGACCACCTTGTCGATGTCGACCAGGGCGATCAGTAGACCGTCGACCAGGTGCAGCCGCTCCTCCCGCTTACGCTTGCGGTGGGCGCTGCGCCGGGTCACCACCTCGTACCGGTGCGCCAGGAACACCTCAAGCAACGGCTTGAGCCCGAGGGTGCGCGGCTGCCCGCCGACCAGCACCAGGTTGTTGACGCCGAAGGACTGCTCCAGCGGGGTGAGCCGGTAGAGGTCGGCGAGCAGCGCCTGCGGGTTCACCCCGACCTTGCACTCGATGACCAGGCGGGTGCCGCTCTCCCGGTCGGTGAGGTCCTTGACATCGGCGATCCCGGTGAGCCGCTTGGTCTTGGCCACCTCGTTGGTGATGGCGGCGATGACCTTCTCGGCACCCACCCCGTACGGCAGCTCGACCACGGTGATGGCCTGCCGGCCCCGGCTGCCCTCCAGCGGCCCGATCTCCACCTTGCCGCGCATCCGCACCACGCCGCGGCCGGTCTCGTAGGCCCGGCGCACCTCGTCGAGGCCGAGCAGCAGACCGCCGGTGGGCAGGTCGGGGCCGGGCACGAACTCCATCAGCTTGTCCAGGGTGGCGCTCGGGTGCCGGATCAGCCAGCGGGCCGCCGAGACGACCTCGCCCAGATTGTGCGGGATCATGTTGGTCGCCATCCCGACCGCGATCCCGGAGGTGCCGTTGACCAGTAGGTTCGGGAAGGCCGCCGGCAGCACGGTCGGCTGGGTCAGCGAACCGTCGTAGTTGGGCTCGACGTCGACGGTGTCCTCGCCCAGCTCACCGACGAGCAGCATCGCCTCCCGCGACATCCGGGCTTCGGTGTATCTCGCCGCCGCCGGTCCATCGTCCGGGCTGCCAAAGTTACCGTGCCCGTCGATGAGCGGCACGTTGAGCGAGAAGTCCTGCGCCAGACGGACCATCGCGTCGTAGATCGCGGTGTCGCCGTGCGGATGGTAGCGACCCATCACGTCGCCGACCACCCGGGCCGACTTGACGTACGCCCGGTCCGGCCGGAAACCCGCCTCGTGCATGGAGTAGAGGATGCGCCGGTGGACCGGCTTGAGGCCGTCGCGGGCGTCGGGCAGGGCGCGGGAGTGGATGACCGAGAAGGCGTACTCCAGGTAGGAGTCGGAGACCTCGGTGGTCAACGGGTTGTCGATGATCCGCGCGCCGGCCCGGTCGAACGCGGAGTAGTCGACCTTCGTTTCCTTGCGCCGTGCCATGGCTCAGCTTTCCTTCCCGAAAGACCCGGTGGTCAGGCGTCGATGGCGTCGCGGTCGACGCGGTCGGCGGAGTCGATCAGCCAGTTGCGGCGTGGCTCGACCTTCTCCCCCATCAGCAGTTCGAGGACCCGCTCGGCGGCCTCGACGTCGTCGAGGGTGATCCGCCGTACCGACCGGGTGGCCGGGTTCATCGTGGTCTCCCACAACTCCTCGGCGTCCATCTCGCCCAGCCCCTTGAAACGCGGGATGGGAGTAACGATCTGTTTGCCGGCCTTCTCCAGCCTGCGCACCGTCGTCTCCATCTCCACCTGCGTGTAGGTGTAGACGGTCTCCGGACTGCGCCCCTTGGTGGTGATCTTGTGCAACGGCGGCATCGCCGCGTAGAGCCGGCCCGCCTCGATCAGCGGCCGCAGGTAGCGGGCGAAGAGGGTGATCAGCAGCGTCCGGATGTGGGCTCCGTCGACATCGGCGTCGGCCATGATGAGCACCCGGCCGTAGCGCAGTGCCGACAGGTCGAAGGTGCGCCCGGAGCCAGCACCGAGCACCTGCACGATCGCCGCGCACTCGGCGTTGTCGAGCACCTGCTGGAGGTTGGCCTTCTGCACGTTGAGGATCTTGCCGCGAATGGGAAGGAGCGCCTGGTACTCGGCGGAACGAGCAAGCCGCCCCGTCCCCAACGCGCTGTCGCCCTCCACGATGAACAATTCACTACGGTCGATACCGGAGGCGCGGCAGTCGACCAGCTTGGGCGGCATCGACGCGCCCTCCAGGGCGGTCTTGCGACGGGCGGCGTCCTTCTGCTGCTTCTGGGTGAGCCGCACCCGGGCCGCGTCGACGATCTTCTGCAGGACCGTACGGGCCTCGGTCTTCGTCCTCCGGTCGTCCAGCCAGGACTTGAGATGCTGCTCGACCAGCCCCTGCACCACCTTGGTGATGCCGGCGGTGGAGAGCTCGTCCTTGGTCTGGGAGGTGAACTGCGGCTCGGGCACCCGCACGTGCACCACCGCCGTCATACCCTCAAGGACGTCGTCCAGGGTGGGGGCGTCCTCCTTGGCCTTGAGTAGGCCACGGGTGTTGCGGACGGCCTCGGCGAGGGTACGAGCCAGCGCCCGCTCGAAGCCCTTGCGGTGGGTGCCGCCGTGGGCGTTGCGAATGGTGTTGGTGAAGCACTCGACGGTGCGCTCGTAGCCGGTGCCCCAGCGGAACGCCACCTCGACCTCGGCCCGCCGCTGCACGTTGGACTGCATGACGCCGTTGGCGTCGGCGGCGTTCTCCCGGTAGGTCCCCTCGCCGACGACCAGCAGCATGCCGGAGACCGGCCGATCGCCGGCCGGCGCGAGGAACTCCACCATGTCGGTGAGCCCGTTGGGGTAGTGGAAGTGCTCCTCGGTCGGCTCGTCGGCCGTGTGGTCGCACAGCGTGTAGCTGACGCCGGGCACCAGGAACGCGGTGTGCCGAAGCTTGGCCCGCACGGCGTCGTGGTCGAGCCTGGCACCGGTCTCGAAGTAGCGGGGGTCGTGCCAGTAACGGATCGAGGTGCCGGGGCGATGGCCCCGCTTCATCGCGCCGACGACCTGGAGCCCAGGGCCGGGGGTGAACGGCGCGTCGGGGCCGGCACCGTCGAAGACGCCGGGTACGCCGTGCCGGAACGACATGGCGTGGACCTTGCCGCCCCGACGCACCGTGACGTCGAACCGGCGGGACAGCGCGTTGACCGCCGAGGCGCCCACGCCGTGCAGGCCGCCGGAGGTCTTGTAGCCGGAGCCGCCGAACTTGCCACCCGCGTGCAGCCGGGTGAGCACCAGCTCGACGCCGGAGATGCCGGACCGGGCGTGTACGTCGGTGGGGATGCCCCGGCCGTCGTCGTCGACCTGCACCGAGCCGTCGGGGTGCAGGACTATCTCGATCTGCTTGGCATGACCGGCGACACCCTCGTCGGTGGAGTTGTCGAGAATCTCGTTGACGAGGTGACCCACGCCACGGCTGTCGGTGGAGCCGATGTACATGCCGGGCCGTTTGCGGACGGCGTCCAGCCCCTCGAGGTGCGTGAGGTCGTCGGCCCCGTACAGGGTCTCAGGCTCTGCGGTCAACTGGTCGTACTCCCGGGTCTCGGCGATGTGCTGCCCCGCACCGTCGGCGGTCGGGCCGGCGCGGGCACGCCGCAGCGAGCGTAGCCGCACGCCCCGACAAGCCGCGCGGACACCCGTACGGCACGCCCTGGACCACTGCTGGCGGACCTGCCGCGGTCAACGCCCCGACACCTGACCTTATGCCCGGCGCCCGAGGTCGGCGAAGCACCGTCGGCCCCGCGAGCACCACGCGTCACAGATGTTTCCCGTTGTTGACGTTCGTCACACCTGCGTGATCTCATCACCTCCACAAGAGGATCTTTCACATTTCCATTAACGGATGGGATGCCCATGTCCGCGTTGCGCCGCACCGCCGCCGCTATGGCCCTGGCCGTCGCCACAGCGACCCTCGCCACCGCCGTCGCCGCACCCGCCCCCGCCTCGGCAGCACTGCCCACCGCCGCGATCGCCCTCGGCGACAGCTTCATCAGCGGCGAAGGCGCCGGCGCCTACCAGCCGGTGGTCGACGCGACCGGCGTGGCGCGGACCTTCCCCGGTTGGACCGCACCGAACAGCAACGCGTACTTCTGCCACCGCTCGGCCAACGCGTCGCTGCACAAGGCGTCGCTGCCCGGCATTCAGCACCGCTTCAACCTGGCCTGCTCGGGCGGCCAGCCGCACGACATCGCCGCCGCGTCCTCGGCACGAGCCACCGGTCGGCAGGTCTCCGCCCAACTCGACCAGTTGCGCGCGGTCGCGCAGACCCACGACATCGACCTGGTGCTGATCGGGCTCGGCTCCAACAACAGCTCGTTCACCTTCGGCGGGGTCGCCGAGAAGTGCGCCAACCGCTTCATCGCCGACGCCTGGACCGGCTGGTGGGAGTTCTGGGCGTACCTGAACGGCCCGGTGGAGCAGAGGCCCTGCTCCGACGCCGACCTGGCCACCGCGGCCCAGATCACCGCCGCCACGGCCGAGACCACCGCGGCCGTCCGCCAGATCCTCACCACCCTGCGCGAGGTGGACCCCGACGGGCAGCACCGGGTGGTGTTGCAGGACTACACCAACCCGCTGCCGCTCGAGCTGGCCCCGACCTACCACTCGGAGGACAACCGCAGCGACACCCGGGACAAGTTCCGCGCGCTCGGCGCAGAGCGGTACGCGGCCGGCTGCCCGATCCACCGGGCCAGCCTCGCTCCCGGGCAACGCTTCTCGCAGGGCCTCGGCAGCATCGTCAGCGCCACCCGGAGCACCCTGGCGGCCGAGTTCCCCGGCGCCGACCTGGTCTACCTCAACGTGCAGCGGGCCTTCGACGGCGCCCGGCTCTGCGAGAGCGCCAACAGCCCGGCCGGCACTCTGGCCACCCCGATCCGATTGATGGACAATCCACCCAACGGCACCTTCGTCACCAGCCTCTCTGGCAAGAACAAGATCGCCATTCAGCGGATCGCCAACACCTGCGTGAGCTACTTCCAAACCTGCCAGGAGTCATGGCACCCGAACGCCGCCGGCCACCAGGTACTGGGCCAGTGCCTCACCGGCGCTGCCGCCACCGCCGCGGGCTCGGTCGCCTGCGTACGCACCTCGACCGGCGCCATCACCGTCTCCTGACCCCACCGCACCCTGGACTCCCCGCCGCCCCGCCGCCTCGTCGATCTAGGGACGAACGTCGTCAGTCGATCTCCAGCCGCGACGAACAGCCCTAGATCGACGAGAGGCCGTCCTGCGCCGGGGCGGCCTCTCGCCGGTGGCTACTGGCCGGTAGCGTGGTGGGGTGAGTGGGGGGAACGGGATGGTGGAATACCAGCAGGAGTACGTCCAGGTCGATGGCGCCCGTCTCGGCGTGCAGGTGTACCCGGAGCCCGACGGCATGGCCGACGCTCCGATGGTGCTTATCGCACCGGCGATGGGTGTTCGGGCCCGCTACTACCGGCCGTTCGCCGCCGCGCTGCGCGACGCCGGACTGGCCGTGGCCGTGGCGGACCTACGCGGCACCGGCGAGAGCACTCCCCGGCCGAGCCGGGCCTGCCGGTACGGCTACGCGGAGCTGGCCGCCGACATCGGGGCGACGCGGGCGGCGCTCAAGCCACGGCTCGACGGTCGCCGCACCCTGCTGCTGGGGCACTCCCTCGGCGGACAGGCCGCCGTGCTGCACCTGGCCTTGCACGAGGCGCACGAGGTGGACGGCCTGGCGCTGATCGCGGTCGGTATCCCGTACTGGCGCGACTTCGCCGGCCCCCGGCGCTACGGGGTGCTGCCCTACACCCAGGGCATCGCCGCCACCGCCCGGATGCTCGGCGTCTGGCCCGGATGGGGCTTCGGTGGCCGGCAGGCCCGTGGGGTGATCCGCGACTGGGCGCACACCGCCCGCACCGGCCGATTCCCGCACATCGGCGGGGTCGACGCCGAATCGGCAATGGGCCGGGTCCACACTCCCGTGCTGGCCATCAGCGTCGACGGCGACCAGTACACCCCGCATCCCACGCTGGACCGGCTCTGCGCCAAGCTCGACGCGGCACCCGTCGAGCGCGAGCGCTTCCACGTTCCGGGCACCGCGCTGGACCACTTCACCTGGGTACACGCTGCCAGGCCGCTGGCCGCGCGGGTGGCCGGCTTCGCCAGCGGGCTGCCGTCGCGTTGACGGGCCCGCCCCGCCGGAGCCGGGAACCTCGCCCGTGGCACCGCGCACCGTGAGCTCGGCGATTAGCCGCTCCGGACCTGGGTAATCCGCTGCGCCCGACACGGCGGAAGGGGACCTCATGTCTGACAGTCACACCGCACTACGTTCGATGCACGATCTGGGCCTGGCGGCCTGGTTCGGCGGATCTCTGATGGGTGCCTTCGGCGTCAACGGCGCCGCGGCCCGCATCGACGACTCGACCCAGCGGCTGCCAACGGCCTCGACCGGCTGGACCCGCTGGACCCCGGTCAACGCGGCAGCCATCGGTGCCCATCTCGCCGGGGCGGTCGGCGAGCTGGTGACGGAGAGCCCGCGGATGGCCGCCCAGGCCGGGGTCGGCCGGGCGAGCACAGTGAAGACGGCGCTGACCGTCAGCGCCCTGGCGGTGACCGGCTACAGCCGGCTGCTCGGCATGCGCCTGGCCAAGGCCGGTCGGCCGTCGGTCGAGGGAGTCACCGAGCCGAACGGGCAGACACCGACGAACGTGGCGTCCTGTCAGCGCAAGTTGAAGATGTTGCAGTGGACGATCCCGGCGTTGACCGGCGCGCTGATCGTGATGACCGCGTACATGGGCGAGCAGCAGAAGCCGGGGCAGGTCCTGCGCGGCATGCTCGGCCGGGCGAACGGGCTGATGCACGGATCGAAGACGTCGGGCAAGGGCGCTGGCGGGATGGCGACGATGCACGCGGTGCGGCAGATGGCCATGTCCGGCCGCTGACGGCCGACCCGTACCCGGCGGTGGGGCCGGGCGCACCGCCGGACCCGGCTCCGTCGCGGCTGAGCTACCCCGACGACGCGGCGGGCCTGGCACCGCTGAGCCGACGCCGACGCGGGCGGCGCACACCGCGTCGGCGCTGGTCTCGGTGAGTTCGCGTACCCACCTCGATGCCACCGGTGTAGTTCTGTGCACCGCCAAGGAGGCGGTTCGGCAACCGCTGGGCCCCGCCCGAGGGTGCCGGACCGTTTCCCAGCGGCAGGTGCAGGAATCCTGCTCGGCGAGCGGGAGGCGTGCCACGGCAGCGAGTTGGGTTGGGCCGACATCCAGCGGGCAGGCCCGGCCACAGGTGACACCGATCCCGATACCGGAGGCAAGGATGCGCGCGCTACGGCTGCCCAGCTGGAAGACCGAGCCGGAACTTCTCGAGGTCGACGAGCCGACGCCCGGCCCAGGTCAGGTGGTGGTGCGCGTCGGCGCTGCCGGCGCCTGCCACTCCGATCTGCACCTGATGCACGATTTCGAGGCGGGCGCGGTGCCGTGGAGACCACCGTTCACGCTCGGCCACGAGAACGCCGGCTGGGTGCACTCCCTCGGCGCCGGAGTGACCGGCCTGGAGGTGGGTCAGGCCGTCGCGGTCTACGGCCCCTGGGGCTGTGGAAGCTGCGCCCGCTGCCGGGTCGGCGCCGACAACTACTGCGAGGATCCGGCCGCCGCGCCGGTACCGGGCGGCGGCGGTGGCCTCGGCCTGGACGGCGGGATGGCCGACTACGAGTTGGTGCCGGCGTCCCGGCACCTGGTGCCGCTGCCGGAAGGCCTGGATCCGGTCGCGGCCGCACCGTTGACCGACGCGGGCCTCACTCCGTACCACGCGATCCGCCGGTCCTGGCCGAAGCTGCCGCCCAGCAGCACGGCGGTCGTGATCGGCGTCGGCGGGCTCGGGCACATCGGCGTGCAGATCCTCAAGGCCACCACCGCGGCCCGGGTCGTCGCGGTGGACAACCGGGACGAGGCGTTGTTGCTCGCCGAGGAGTGCGGCGCGGACCTGACGCTACGCTCCGACGAGCGCACCGCCGAGGAGATCCGCAAGGCCACCGGCGGCAGGGGCGCAGACGTGGTGTTCGACTTCGTCGGCGTCGACGCCACGTTGAGGCTCGGCGTGGCCGCCGCACGGACCGTCGGTGACCTGACCATCGTGGGTATCGGCGGCGGCTCGCTGCCGGTCGGCTTCTTCTCGGTGTCGTACGAGGTCAGTATCCAGACCACGTACTGGGGCAGCCGGCCGGAGCTGATCGAGGTGCTAGACCTCGGCGCGCGCGGCTTGGTGCGACCGAGGACGACCACGTTCGGCCTGGACGACGCGATGCGGGCGTACCGGATGATGCAGGACGGGTCGCTGGAGGGTCGGGCCGTCGTCGTGCCCTGATCGCCGGCCTAGAATGATCATGTGGTCGCCGCGCTGGAGCTTTACCTGGACACCGTCGCCACCCGCCGGATCCGGGTGCTCTGGGATGCCCTGGAGGCCGAGGGGGTGCAGAGCCTGCGTTCCCTGCTGGAGCAGCGGCACCGGCCGCACGTCTCGCTCGCGGTCGCGCCGAACCTCGACCCGCACCGGGTGGCGTCGGCGTTGGCCGGCACCACGTTGGCGGTACCGCTGCGGCTGTCGTTCCAGCACGCCGGCCAGTTCGTCGGCCGGGTCCTCTGGCTCGGTCCGGCTCCCACGTCGGAGCTGCTTGAGCATCATCGGCGGGTGCACGACCAGCTCGCCGCGGCCGGTATCGGGCTGGTGGACCACTATCGGCCGGGCCGCTGGGTGCCGCACTGCACGCTGTCCATGCGGGTGCCGAACGCGCTGATGGCCGCCGCCGTCCGCCGGTGCCTGGAAGTCCTGCCGCTGGAGGCCACCGTGGTCGCCGCCGCGTTGACCGACCACGCCCGCGGCATCTCCCACTCCCTTCCCTGATCCGCCGGGGTCAGGAGGGGTCGGGGCGTCCGTGACGCCAGTAGCCCATGAAGGCCACCGCCCGGCGGTCCAGGCCACGCTCGGCGACCAGGTGCCGACGGAGGGTACGGACGACACCTGCCTCGCCGGCGAGCCACGCGTAGACCGGGGTCGACGGGGGCGCGTCGGGCACTTCCCAGAGAATGTCCACGTCCACGTTCAGGTCCACGTCCACGTTCACGTCGTCGACCGGCGCGGCGCCGGGCCCGCTCGCCGCGATCGGGGTGCCCGGCGAGTCGGAGAGCAGTTGCTGCGCGGCGGCGGCGACGGCACCGACCAGTCGGCTACCGGGTGCGCCGCCGCCCCGGGGCAGCCAGGTCACCTCGATTCCGGGTGGAGTGACCAGCGGCAGCGCGTCCGCCGCGTCGGGCACCTCCAGCAGCACCCGGCCGCGTGCGTCCAGTGGTAGCCGTTCGCAGATTCCGCTGATCGCGGGCACCGCCGTCTCGTCTCCGGCCAGCAGCAGGCACCCGGTCGACGGGGGCCGGAACTCGACTCCGCCGTGGTCACCGTCGTACCCGGAGTCCGGCCCGATGAGGGCGATCTCGTCGCCGGGGTGGACCTGCCGGGCCCACCGGGTCGCCGGACCACCGTCGCCGTGCAGCACCAGGTCGACGTCGACCTGGCCGAACTGCGGACGGACCGCGCGGACGGTGTAGGTGCGGATCGGGTTGCGCTGCCCGTCCGGCAGCGCCCGCCACCGGGTGTACCAGTCCGGCCCCTGCGGCAGACGCACCCCGACCTGCCCCGGCAGTGGCAGCGCCAGTTTGATCCGCTGGTCGTAGCCGTTGTCGGCGAAGCGGTCCAGGTCCGGGCCGGTGAAGGTGACCCGGACGAAGGACGGGCTGAGGCGGCGTACCGCACGAACCTCGACGGCGAACAGCCGCCACGGCGCGATGGGCAGGGTGTCGGTCATGGTGCCTCCCTGTGCGTTACCGGGTCTGCGTGGCGCCCGTGGCACGCGAGCGCCACAGCAACCAGACGAAGTACGGGGTGCCGATCATGGCGGTGACCAGGCCGGCGGGGATCTGGGCCGGGGCGATCACGGTCCGACCGAGGGTGTCGGCGAGGCTGACCAGGGCAGCACCGAGCAGCGCGGCGACCGGAAGCACCCGGGCGTGCCGGCCCCCGACGAGGGCGCGGGCGGCGTGTGGGGCCACCAGCCCGACGAAGCCGATCACGCCGACGGCGGAGACGGCGGTCGAGGTGAGCAGCGCCGCCGCACCGAGCGCGATCAGGCGGGTCCGCTCCAGCCGGACACCGAGCACCCGTGGGGTGTCGTCGTCCAGCGTCATCAGGTCCAGCTCACGCCGGGCGGCGACCACGGCCGGGGTGAGCACCAACAGGGCGATCACCACCGGCAGTACCTGGGTGGCGGTGCGGCCGTAGGTGGAGCCGGAGAGCCAGGTGAGGGCCTTTCCGGTGTTCCACGGGTCAAAGGCGACGATCATGAAGGTGATCATCGCCATGCCGCCCTGCCAGGCGCCGAATCCGATCAGGACCAGCCGGTCGGAGCTGAGTCCGCCGCGCCAGGCCGCGCCGTAGACGAGGCCGAAGGCGAGCATGGCGCCGAGCCCGGCCACACCGGAGACCGCCCAGACGCCGGCCAGCGGCACGAAGGTGAGCAGGGAGACCGCGCCGAGTCCGGCACCGGCGGTGATGCCGAGGATGCCGGGCTCCGCGAGCGGGTTGCGGCAGACCGCCTGCACGCTGGTGCCGGCGATGGCGAGGGCCGCACCGGCCAGCATCGCCGCGGCGACGCGCGGCCACCGCTGGTCCAGCACGAAGGTGTACGCCGGCCCGGTGCTTCCGTTGAACCAGTTGACGATGTCGCCCAGCAGTACCCAGGTGTCTCCGGCGAGCATGCCGAGCAGCACCGCGACGGCGGTGACCGTGGCCGCGACGGCCACGATGGTGCGGTGGAAGGCGGCGGATCGGATCGCCGCGTGACCGCCCGGCGGTCGACGGGTGGGACCGGCGTCTTGGTGTCGCCGGGCCAGCCAGATCAGGATTGCCGCGCCGAGCAGGGTGGTCACCACTCCGGTGGGGATCTCGACGCCGGCCTGGCCGCCCATCAGGGCGCGCAGCAGCACGTCGGAGCCGAGGACGATGACGACACCGGCGATGCCGGACAACGGCAGCAGGATCCGGTGCCGGTGCACCCCGGGCACCAGTGGGCCGAGCAGCCGGACGATCACCGGCGCGCACAGGCCGACGAAACCGACCGGCCCGGTGAGGGTGACCGCCGCGGCGGACAGCAGCACGGCCAGCAGGGTGACCACCAGCCGGGTACGCCGTACGTCGATGCCGAGCACGGTGGCGGTGTCGTCGCCCAGGGCGAGGATGTCGAGGCGGTGGCAGAGCAGCATCAGTACCGCGACGGCCGCGACGATCACGGGTGCGAGCTGGGTGAGCGCGTTCAGGTCGCTCTGCACGAGGGAGCCGTTGCCCCAGGCGAACAGCCCGATGGTGGCCTGTTCGAAGAGCAGGAGCAGCAGCATGGTCACCGAGCTGAGCGCCATCGCGGTGGCCGCACCGGCGAGGATCAGCCGGGTGGTCCCGGCCTGCCCGCCGGCCGACAACGCCATCACCAGGCCGGCGGCGGAGAGTCCACCGCAGAAGGCGAGCCCACCGGCGGGCAGCGCGGGCAGCGCGACGCCGAACGCGGCGACCGAGACGATGGCCAGGTGTGCGCCGGCGTTGACGGCGAGGGTGTCCGGCGAGGCGAGCGGGTTGCGGGCGATCGACTGGAGCGCCCCACCGGCGAAGCCGAGGGCGACGCCGATGGTCAGCCCGGCGAGCAGCCGGGGCAGCCGGGAGGCGATCAGTACCCGGGTGGTCTCGTCGTCGCCGCCAGTGAGCAGCCGCAGCAGTTCCAGCGCTCCCACCGCGGAGGTGCCCTGGGTGAGGTGTACCGCCACGACCGCCAGCAGCAGCGCGACGGCGGCGACGAAGGCCCCGACGACACGGGGGGCCGAGAGGCGCCCGGCCGGAGCCGGCTGGAGAGCCGGCTCCGGACGCGGGGGCGCGGTCAGCACGGTCACACCGCGTAGGTGTTGACGAACTGGTCGATGTACTGCTTGCCGGAGAGCGGCCCGCCGAAGGTCCACATGCCGTCGGGCAACCGGTGCAGGTTGCCCTGCTGGACGAAGGGCAGCGACTTCCAGATTGCGTTGCTGTTCAGTCCGTCGGCGAAGACGTCGGTGCCGTCCGATGCGTTGTAGAAGAAGTGCAGGTCCGGGCTCTTGAGCACGGTCATGCCCTCGACGTCGGTCTGGCCCAGGCCCCAGGCCGGGTCGGTCTGCCCCTTCCAGGCGTTGGTGAGGCCGAGCTGGATACCGATCTGGGAGACCTGCGCGCCCTGGCCGAACATCCGGATGCTGACCGTGCTGCCTTCCTTCCAGCCGTCGGCGATGGCGAACGGCTTGCCGGCCGCGCCGGCGTCGGCGATCTTCTTCTTGCCGTCTGCGAGGGCGGCGTCGAAGTCGGCGAGCAGCTGGTCCGCCTGCGCGGTCTTGCCGACCGCCGTGGCGATCATCTTGAGGTCGGCGCGCATCCGACCAAGGTTGTCCGAGGCGTCGCTGCCCTTGGCGACGACGACGGGGACGTACTTCTCCAGCTGAGTGATCAGATTGGCGCCACGGTCGTCCTCCATGACCACCAGGTCGGGCTCCAGCGCGACGATCGAGTCGACACTCGGCTCGCCCCTGGTACCGACGTCCTTGACGCTGGCGTCGAGCTTGGCGGCGGTCACCCAGGTCGCGTACCCCTCGGGGTCGGCGACGCCGACCGGCATCACGCCGAGGCTGACGAGCATCTCGACCTCACCCCACTCCAGGCCGACGACCTTGGTGGCGGGGGCGTCGAGCTTGACCTCCTTACCCCGGCTGTCGGTCACGGTGACCGGTCCACCGGAGGAGGAGGTGGCGGCGGGCTCGGTGGGGGTCTCGGTGGTGCCGCAGGCGGCCAGCAGCAACGCGGCGGCGGCGGCCACCAGGGCGGTTACACGTGTACGGGACATGATGTTCTTTCTCGGGTGGGTTTTCGTTATTGGTCTGGGGTTCGGTTCAGACCGGGATACGTGTCAGGTGCCGGCCGACCGGGCGGGTGGTCACCAGTCCGCTGAACGGATCGGTGGCGACCTCGATCCGGATCCCGTAGGTCTCGGTCAGATCCTGCTCGGTGAAGACCTCGACGGGGGTGCCGGTGGCGCGGACCCGGCCGCGGTCCAGCAGGACCACCTCGTCGGCCACCGCGGCGGCCTGGTTCAGGTCGTGCAGCACGACGCCGACGGCGACGCCGTGGTCGTCGGCCAGGTCGCGCATGAGGTCGAGGATCTCCACCTGGTAGCGCAGGTCGAGGAACGTGGTGGGCTCGTCGAGCAACAGCACCGGGGTGTCCTGGGCCAGACAGGTTGCCAGCCAGACCCGTTGCAGTTCGCCGCCGGACAACTCGTCCACGGGCCGGTCGGCCATCCTGGTGACCCCGGTGACCGTCATCGCCCGGGCGACGGCGGCCGGCCCGTCTGGGTCGGCCGCCCGCCACCGGCCCCGGTAGGGGTGGCGACCGTAGCCGACCACGTCCCGGACGGTGACGCCGTTGGGGATCGGCCGGCTCTGGGCGAGCAGGGTGACCCGCCGGGCGTACTCCTTGGGCGGCAGGCCGGCCGCGGCGGTGCCGTCGGCGAAGAGCACCGCGCCGCTGTCGATCGGGTGCAGTCTGGCGAGCGCTCGAAGCAGGGTGGACTTACCACTGCCGTTCGGGCCGACGAGGGCGGTCACCGCGCCGGGGCGCAGGGTGATGGCCGCACCGTGTACCACTGTGGTGCCGTGGTAGCCCAGGCGGAGGCCGGTCCCGCGTAGGCTCTGCTCGGCATCGTCCGACGCCAGTCCGCTCGACATGCGGTTAGGTTAACCTAACCTAAGTAGCTGTCAAGACGTGGGGGTCGCTCGCGTCAACCGGGCTCTCCGGCGATGTCGCCACTGGTAGACACGGTTCGATCGCAGCGCGGTCCGGTTCCGGACCGGAACCGGCGACGACCGGCGACGGTCGGGCCCGGCACCATCCGTCAGGCAACGCGAAAACGGTACCGGGGTGGGAGGACAGACCAGCCGGAGCAGCGGTAGCGTTGCGCGTCATCGCCGCCGGCCCGCCGGTGCGGCGCTCCCGATCGTCTGGAGGATGGGGCATGTCCATCGGCGAGGAACCGTTCGCGGCCCGCGACAACCTGGCCTCACGGCCGAACTTCGAGGTCGGGATGCGCGGCTTCGACAAACGGCAGGTCGAGCGCTACGTGGAGCAGATGGACGGCCGGCTCGCCATGGTCACGGCCGAGCGGGACCGGATCCTGGCACACGTGCGGGACCTGACCGGCAAGCTGCAGGCGGTCCAGAGTGAGGTGTCCGATCTGCGCCAACGACCCGCGCAGTTGGACAAGGCCACCTTCAACGACGTCGGTCCGATGGTCGGCCAGATCCTGGACCTGGCCGAGAAGCAGGCAGCGGCGATCGTCGAGACCCACACCCAGCGGGCCAACAACCTTCAGGCCGAGGCGGAGAAGACGCTGGCCAACGCGCGGGATCGCACCGTCAAGGCGCTGGCCGACCTCGAAGAGGAGCTGGCCGGCCGGCGGGCCGAGCATGAGAAGACCTACGAGGAACTGCGGGCGGCCGCCGACGCGGAGTTGGTCGAAATTCGCGAACGGGCCGACAAGCTGCGCTCCGAGGGTGAGGCCGCACACGAACGCGCCCAGCAGGAGGCGCAGCGGATCGGCGAGCAGTGCCGCCAGCAGATCGAGCAGGCCCGGTCCGCAGCCGAGGCGCTGACCGCCTCCGCACGCACTCAGATCCATCAGGAGATCCAGGCGGCCCGGGCGCAGAGCCAGCAGGAGCTGGCCCAGTGGCGGTCCACCGTGGAGGAGGAGCTGGCGGAGCGGCGGGCCGCCGCCGAGGAGGACCTGGCCGAACAGCGGGCGACGGCCGAGCGGGAGTTGGCCGCCCAGCGGTCCGCCGCGGAGCAGCGGGTCAGTTCGATGATCGCGGACGCCCAGCAGTACTCCGCGGAGATCCGTAAGCGCGCCGACGAACAGGCGGCCGAGGTACGCAAGCTCAGCGACGAGCAGGCAGCGGACGCCGAGGAGCAGCTGCACGCCGTACAGCTGGCCGTTGGCGAGCAGCAGGAGGCGATGGCTGAGCTGAGCCAGGAGCTGGGCGAGGCCCGGCAGCAACTCGACGAGGCAGCAGGCGCGAAGCAGGCCACGGAGGCCGAGTTGACCCGGCTGCGACAGCAGTTCGAGGAGACCAGCCGCGACCTGGTGGCGGAGAGCCGGCGACTGGAGGAGGCGCGTCGGGCCGCCGAGGCCGCCGAGCGACATGCCAAGGAGATCCGGGCCCGGGTGCAGCGGGAGGCCAAGCGGGTCGCCGACCTTGCGGCCGCAGCCGTGATGGCCGCCGCGGCCGGCGGGACCGAGACCGCCGAGTACCCGATGGTGGCGTCCCGTACGGCGGGCCCCCGCGCCGGCGGCGAGGCGTCCGGCGGCGAGGCGTCCGGCGGCGAGGCGTCCGGCGGCGAGGCGTCCGGCGGCGAGGCCGAGGACACCACCGGCCGGGACGACGCGACCCCGCACCGGAACACTGGTCGCACCGAGGCGGAGGTGGACCGGGCGGAGGCCGACGGCGTCGACCCGTCCGCCCAGCAAGGCGACGGCGCCGTGGCCGGCCAGCCGGACCACCCGCAACCGGAGAGCGACGCACACCCGCAGGCGGACCCGGTGGCTCGCGCGGCGGCGGCGCTGGCGGCTGCCGGGCCGGGTGCCATCAACTGGTTCGCCGGCCAGGCGGAGGCCGCCCAGTCCGACGAGACCGAAGGCCCGGCGGCCACCTCGACCGGCGCCGACCGCGCACCGGAGCCCGCTGCGAACTGACCTCGGCCGCGTCCGGTTGCCGCGGCGTCAGAAGGGACGGCGCGGCAACCACCCGAGGAACCTGTTCCGGGCCCGGGCCAGCGGCAGGCCCGGCAGGTCCCGGGCGGCGGCCAGCAGGCACGAGCCCAGGTAGACCGCGAGGGCGGCGCGGGCACCGCCGAACTCCGCGAGCAGTTGGCTCTGCTTGACCGGGCAGGGCCACTCCCGGCCGCAGCCGGTGCAGGTCCAGGTCGGCGGCGAGGGCAGGTGCTCCGGCGGCTTCGTCGACCGGTACCGGGTGGCGGCGTTGTTGCGGATACCGGCACGGGTCGACACCCGTTGCGGGTCGGCCGGCGCCGAACCACGGGGAGGGAACAGTTCCCGGCGAGCCAGGCCGAGCGCACCACCCACCCGCACCAGGGCGTCGGGCCCCGGCCGGTAGCCGACCAGGGCGGCCAACACGTGGTGCCCCAGCAGGTCGAAGGCGTCGGGCCCGAGGTCGACGGCGCGGCACAGCACGATCAGCCGCCCTGGTGTAACCACCTGCTGCGCCACCAGGGCGGCGCGGAGCACGTCCCGTACGCCGTCCGAGAGGGCGGACATCCGGGTTCCCATGATGCCGGTCAGAAGTGCCTCTCCGGCGATCCGCCGGAGCGTTTCAGCCGTCGCCATGCGGACGATGTCGAGCGGATCCTTGGTCTCCAACACCCCATCCCTCCATCCACTTAGGTCGATCAGCTACCCCTCGTTGGACACTCTTCGCATGATCACGGCCACGTTCGGTCGTCGGCTAGCCCGGTTTGCGCACGGGAGTCGGACCGGCTAGCCCGAAAACGAACACTCGCCCCGATATCGACAACGAGCGACCTCTGATCGGCGAGACGCGATAGGCACGATGAAGTCAAAGGATTCCCTCCCTTGTAGATACCATCGGTGGGAATCCTGAGTTTCGATCGACCGCACCGGTTCCACCATCCCCGCCGGGCCCCGCTCGACGCGCGGCAGCGCACTCCGTCCACGCTGATGGAGACGTATTGAAGACGAAGGTTCCGACGGCCCACCGGTTCGACAGCCACGACCCGGCGACCATCCGCGACTTCCTGGTGCATGCCTACGACACCGAGATGACGATCCGGGCGGCGGCCGGCGGCCGCTACCGGTTCCGCCATCACCGGGTGGACGCGGGCCCGTTCTGGCTGGAGGCGATGGATCACCCCACTCGACTCGATATCGATGTCGGACCGCCCGCCGCACTGGTCATCTGTCAGGTCGTCAGCGGCCGGATCGACCGCACCTGCGGTGGTGTGGAAGGCCGGTTCGGGCCGGGTGACGTCTTCCTGGCCGCCGCCCCCGGGCTGCCCTACTCGGTGCGCTGGCTGCCCGGCAAGCTGACGACATGCCTGCTCAGCCTCTCCATGCTGGCCAGGGTGACCGGCGACGAGCCGACCGGGCGGACGACCACCGTCCGGTTCACCGGGCTGACTCCCACCTCGCCGGCTCTCGCCCGGTTGTGGCGGCACACCACGACCTACCTCAACCACGTCGTGCTGGGTAACCCTTCCGCGTACCGGCAGCCGCTGGTGATCTCCAACGCCGCCCGGATGCTCGCCGCCTCGGCCCTCGCGGTCTTTCCCAACACCACCGCCGGTGGTTCGACCACGCGGGACCGGCTCGCCACGACCAACGCCACGCTGCGCCGGGCGACCACGTTCATCGACGAGCACGCCGACCGCGACATCGGGGCGGCCGACATCGCCGCGGCGGCCCAGGTGTCGCTACGGGCCCTGCAACTGGCCTTCCGCCGGCACCTCGACACCACCCCGATGGCGCATCTACGCCGGGTCCGACTCGACCGCGCCCACTGCGACCTGTTGCAGGCCGACCCGCGGCAGGAGACGGTGTCGGCGATCGCCTCGCGGTGGGGTTTTCTCAGCCACAGCAGGTTCACCGCCCGTTACCACGCCGCCTACGGTTTCCCGCCCAGCCAGACGCTGCACGCCTGAGGAGCTCGCGATAGACGGACAGCGGTCAGGCTCGGTCCGACTCGGTGGTGTGTTCCGGCTCGGTGGTGTGTTCCGGCTCGGTGGTGTGTTCCGGCTCGGTGGTGTGTTCCGCACGGCGGGCGCGCTCTCGCCCGAAGCGCGTCCGGATCGCGTCGACGGCCTCCTCATCGTCGCAGCCGAGGCTGCGCAGCAGGTCGGTGGCGACGGTACGGATCTGGGCCACCACCACGCTGCCGGAAAAGCCGACCCCGTCGTCGTACGCCTCGGCGGCACGGTCCACCGCCTTCAGGATCAGCTGCTCGGACCGTTGGGTGCGGTGCCCGCTCTCGGCCTCGACCTGGAGCAGCGCGAGGGCGTCACCGAAGTCATGCACCGCGGCCGCCAGTCCGGGTGGGACGGGTTCGCCGTCGTGGACCGCGGTGGCGGCCCGGCGCAGCATCTCCTGACCGCCCCGGACGGCCAGGTCGAGGTAGCGCGTACCGCGCCGGTAGTGCTCGAACTCGGCCCGCCGGTGCCAGCGGGCCGGCGAGACCGCCACCGCCTCCTGGGCTCCGGACACGCCGTCGTTGAGCAGCCCGAGCCGGGGTCCCAGACCGCTCAGCCCGTCCCGCGCCGCAGCCACCATCGCGCCGTCCCGGGCGGCCAGCCCGTCCGCGGCGTTGTGCAGGTGTTCGATCAGGGCCGCGAAGAGCGGCCGGGCGGCCCGCTGGATGATCCGCATCGGGTTGACCGGCAGTACGGCCACCACCGCCACGGCGGCGATCCCGCCGATGACCGCGTCGATGATCCGGGGCAGCTCCAGCCCGCGCTGCACCGGCGCGAGCGTGACGATCAGCACCGCCGTGCCGCCAGCCTGGCTGACGACCGCCCCGCCCCTACTCATGGTCAGGGCGAGCAGGATGGCGAGGGTGACCACGGTGGCGATCTGCCAGGGACCGGTGCCGATGACCGCTACCAGGGCGTCACCGACCAGCAGGCCGGCCAGCACGCCGAGCAGCAGTTCGATGGTGCGGCGGGTGCGGCGGCCGATCGCGGCGGCGATGGTGCCGACGGCGGCCGTGGGGGCGAAGACCGGCGACGGGTGGTTCAGCACCTCGTGCGCCACCGTCCAGGCGAGCGCGGCAGCCACCCCGGCCTGCACGGCGAGGATGGTGTACAGCTCCAGGGTGCGACGCCGTTCCTGCCAGCCGACCCGCCGGCTGAGCCAGCCGACCAGCCTCGCGACCCCGGCCTCCACCCGGCCGGCGGCACCACGAACTCCATCCTCGCTCCGCTCGTCCGCCGCCGTCACGCCGCCGACTACCCCGCCCAGCCGTTCTCATTCGCCGTCGACGCACCCGGCGCCGCGAATGCGTCCGCCGCGCCGACGCTGGCTCTGGCCACAACCGATGCCACCTGCGCCGAAGACCTTCACATCGCGAAAGGTCGATTGACAAAGTTCATGATCCCAACTTATGGTGCGAGCCGGCCGGACGTTCCCGGTGGCCCGGCGACACCCGGCCAGCCACCCGTCGACACCACCACCACACGAGGAGCGTCATGGCCGGGCTGAGGGGCACACTACGCAGGACACGCTGGCGATTCGGCCTGGTAGCCGGCGGAGTCGCGGCGCTGCTGGCCGGGGTCGGCCTGGTCAACGTCGGCGCCGCCCAGGCGGCTGCCGGTTGCCGGGTGGTCTACTCCGCCCCCAGCCAGTGGCCGGGCGGGTTCACCGCCAACGTGGCCGTCACCAACCTCGGCGACCCGCTCAACGGCTGGCTGCTGACCTGGACGTTCCCCTCCGGTCAGCGGGTGACCCAGGCGTGGAACGCCACGATCACCTCGGCCGGCAACGACGTCACCGCCGCCAACGTCAGCTACAACGCCGCCCTGGGCACCAACCAGACCGTGTCGTTCGGCTTCAACGGGTCGTGGTCCGGCAGCAACACCGCGCCGACCACCTTCGCCCTCAACGGGGTGACCTGCACCGGCAGCGTCGGCCCCAGCACACCTCCACCGACGACCACCCCGCCGCCCACCACCGGGCCGCCGACCACCCCGCCGCCCACGAGCCCGCCGCCGGCCGGCGACCCGATGGCCTACGTGGCAGCGATGCAGCCCGGCTGGAATCTCGGCAACACCTTCGACGCGATCGGCGCCGACGAGACCGCGTGGGGCAACCCCCGCGTCACCCAGGCGCAGCTGGACGCCATCCGGGCGCAGGGCTTCAACAGCATCCGGATCCCGGTCACCTGGAGCAACCACCACGGGTCCGCGCCGTCGTACACCATCGACGCCGCCTGGCTGAACCGCGTCAAGGAGGTGGTCGGCTGGGCGCTGGACGACGGCTTCTACGTGATGGTCAACATTCACCACGACTCGTGGCAGTGGATCCACGAGATGCCGACGAACCGGACCACCGTCCTGAACCGCTACAACGCCCTCTGGACCCAGATCGCCGCCGCGTTCCGCGACGCGTCACCGAAGCTGCACTTCGAGAGCGTCAACGAGCCGCAGTTCGCCAACAGCTCCGGCGACGCCCAGAACGCACAGCTGCTCAACGAGCTCAATGTCAACTTCCACCGCGTAGTACGCGCCTCGGGTGGCAACAACGCCACCCGGATGCTGGTCCTGCCGACCCTGCACACCTCCTCGGACCAGGCTCGGATCGGCGAGCTGACCGCCACCATAAGCCAGCTCGGTGACCGCAACCTGATCGCCACCGTGCACTTCTACGGATACTGGCCGTTCAGCGTCAACGTCGCCGGCGGCACCCGATTCGACGCCGCCACCCAGCAGGACCTCACCGACGCGTTCGACCGGGTGCACAACGCCTTCGTCGCCCAGGGCATCCCGGTGGTCATCGGCGAGTACGGGTTGCTCGGTTTCGACCGCCACACCGGCACCATCCAGCAGGGCGAGAAGCTCAAGTTCTTCGAGTACTTCGGCCACTACGCCCGCACCAAGCGGCTCACGACCCAACTCTGGGACAACGGCCAGCACTTCAACCGGACCACCTTCCAGTGGCGCGACGCGGAGCTGTTCGCCCAGATCAGGTCGAGCTGGACGACCCGTTCCGGCACCGCCTCCGCCGACCAGGTGTACGTCCCACGCACCGGTACGATCACCGCCAAGGCGCTGACCCTGAACCTGAACGGCACCGCCTTCTCCGGACTGCGGCAGGGCGGCACCGAACTGGTCCGGGGCACCGACTACACGATTTCCGGCAGCCAGCTCACCATCACCGCGAGCGCACTGACCCGGTTGGTCGGCAGCCGGGCGTACGGCGTCAACGCCACCCTGCACGCCCGGTTCTCCGCCGGCGTCCCGTGGCGGATCGACGTGGTCACGTACGACAGACCGGTGCTGTCCAACGCCACCGGCTCGACCGGCTCGTTCGCCATCCCGACCCAGTTCCGGGGCGACCAACTCGCCACCATGGAAGCGAGGTACGCCGACGGCAACAACGCCGGCCCGCACGACTGGACGTCGTTCAAGGAGTTCGACGTCACCTTCGCGCCCGACTACACCGGCAACCGCATCACGTTGACCGACACCTTCTTCGGTGCGGTACGGGACGGAGCCCAGGTCACCCTCACCTTCCACTTCTGGAGCGGCGCACAGGTCACCTACCGCGTCACGAAGTCCGGCAGCAACGTCACCGGCGTCACCGGCTGACCCGCCCGCGCGCCACCGGTCGCCCGCTCGGTGACCGGTGGCGCGCGGCGGTCATCATGGGCTCATGATCCGATTCGTGCTGAACGTGCTCTGGCTCATCTTCGGCGGCGGGCTGGTGCTGGCGATCGGCTACGGCATCGCCGCCCTGATCTGCTTCGTACTCGTGGTCACCATCCCGTTCGGCGTCGCCTCGCTGCGCCTGGCGTCGTACTCGCTGTGGCCCTTCGGCCGGACCCTGGTGCCCAAGCCGGGCGTCGGTGTGGTCTCCGGCATCGCCAACGTGGTCTGGGTGATCCTGGCCGGCTGGTGGCTGGCCCTGTCCCACATCGTCGCCGGCGTCGGTCTCTGCCTCACCATCATCGGGATCCCGTTCGGCGTGGCCAACTTCAAGCTCGTACCGGCGGCGCTCTGGCCGCTGGGCCAGGAGGTGGTCCCCGCGCCGTAGGCGAAGCCGCCCGACGGCCCGCGTTCTACCGGCGCGGGCCGCCCCGCTGTCGGCCCACCGCCACGGCCGCGATCGGGTGGGCGTGCCACCAACCGGTGGTCGGGTGACAGCCTTCAGGATCACCGGTTCCGGGCTCAGGGAGCGCTGCCCTGCTGCGACTGACTCAGCGGGCCCGCCAGTTCGCCCGCAGGGCGCCCAGGATCACCCCCGGACTGGCCAGCACACGCGGATGCTCCTGCATGGAGACGACTTCGTTGAACCGGCGGGCAATGGCCACGTCCGTGATGGTCGCCGTGACGATCTGCCGGCTGACCCAACTGGAGAGCCGGTAGCCGCGCGGATAGGGCCCGTCGACGTGCGGCAGCGCGAGGTCGGCGGAGGTCGACATGGACCAGGCGACGTCGACCACGACCTTCTGCAGGGCGAAGAACTCGCGCGCGGGTACCCCCAGATCCGGGCCGGGCCGCAGATAGCTCGACAGGCAGGCCGCGTGCAGGGCCGCCGCGGTGATCCCCTGCCCGTACACCGGGTTGAACGAGGCGACCGCGTCACCGACGCTGACCAGACCGGCCGGGAGCCGGGTCAGCGCGTGGAAGTCCCGCCGCCGGCTGTCGGCGTGGCGGTAGGTCTGCACGTCGCCGAGCATCTCGCTGCCGGCGACCTCAGCGAAGTCCGGGGGGAACTGCCCCCGCAGGCGACGGACGAAGTCCTCGGCGGTACGGCCGGGACGGCTGTCCCCGTACCCGGCCATCATGGCCATCCATCGGCCGTCCTCGATGGCGAAGAAGGCGGCGCCGGCCACATCCGACGACACGCTCGGGCTGTTCAGGGCCAGCACCACCGCGTGCTCCGGGTGTGCCTGCCGGCGGCGGAACAGGGCGGTCGCGTAGTTCAGGTTCACCGTCATCCGCCGCATGGCGGGCCGTTCCCAACCGGTTTCCTCCAGCCACTCGGACAGCCGGCTCGACCGGCCCATCGCATCCACCACCAGGTCGGCGTGCTCGATGCCGACCGCGCCGCCGACGTCGTGGCGGACACCGGAGGTGACGGCGCCGTCGAAGACCAGCCCGGTCGCCCGGCCGGTGATCGTCTTCACGTTGGGCAGTCGCAGCACCTGCTGACGGATCAGCGACTCCAGCAGCGGACGGCTGCCCGCCAGGCTGTCGGCGTCGCCCGGCACGACCACCTTCAACCGGCCGTCGAGGTAGTTCCGCCGGGCGGGGGGCGGGGCCTCCACCGCCCCCCGGGCCAGGGCCTGTTCCCGGAATCCCGGAAAGAGCCGTTCGAGTTGGAGGAAGCCGCCGGGCAGCAGCGCATGCAGCTGGGTCCCCTGCGGGACGCCGGGGCGCCCATCGGTGCCGTGCAGATCGTCGCGGTCGATCACGACGACACTCTCCGCGTGGTCGGACAAGACCCTCGCGGCGAGCATTCCGGCGACACTGCCGCCGATCACCACCGCCTTCTCCATGACCGGGAAGGCCTCATCGGGGGGTCGCACCGCGTTGAGCGCGGCGAAGACCCGGGCCGGATGCAGGGACATCGTGCTCTCCAAAGGGTACGAGGTGGCGCCTTCCCCGCCTGACCGCCGGTGGCGAGGCACAGGTGGACAGACAGAGCCGGGCGACCGGCATGCGCTCAACGATCGTTACACAGCAGGGGAACGAATCTCGCCCCGCCGGTCGGTGGTCACCGGCGGGGCGAGGGGGTCGTCCCGCACGCCTCACGTCGTGGTGGCCTCGTCCCGGGCGGCAGCCGGCCGGCTACCAGCCCGGTTGACCAGGTAGCCGAAGGCCGCGGCGGTGAAGAACATGACGATGCCGTAGACGGCGCCGGGGATCGCCATCTGGGCGTTGTCGAGCAGGGCTGGACTGAGCGCGATCGTGATGGCCAGGGTGCTGTTGTGGATGCCGATCTCGAACCCGGCCGCCTTGGCGGCGCTTCGTTCGACCCCGGCCAGCCGGGGCAGGCCGTACCCGATGCAGAGGCTCAGCAGGTTGAACGCCAGCACGGCCAGACCGACGGCGACGAAGTAGTCGGTGATGTTGTCTCGCTCGCCGAACACCGCGCCGACGAGCACCGCGACGAGCACGACGACGGAGAGGACCCGCACCGGACGGTCGAGTCGTTCGGCGACGCGGGCCGCCCTGGCGCGGATCAGCATGCCGACGGCGACCGGGATGAGCACGATGGCGAAGAGCTGGAACACCTTGTCGAACTGCAGCACGACATCGTTACCACCCGGTAATGAACTCGCGATCCTCCATGCGGCCCGGGGTAGGCGACCCCGCGCTGACCGCCGGACGTCGACGAGACGTTCGTCGACGACCGCGCTGCCCCACTCTTCGCCGACGCCACACAACCTTTCTTGCCTGTCGGAGGTCTTCCTGTCGTCAACGATGCCCAGATGGGGCTGGAGGGTGCAGGTGACCGATGACGGCTTCCGCGAGTTCGTCGAGATCCGGTACGCGGACCTGGTCCGGACCGCGTACCTGCTTACCGGTTCCCGGCACGCCGCCGAGGACCTGGTACAGATCGCGCTGATGCGGGCGATGCGCCGGTGGCGGCAGGTGGACCAACCGATGGCGTACGTCCGCCAGATCATGGTCAACGAACGGACCAAGCTCTGGCGCCGGTTCGGGTCCCGGGAACTCCTCGCCGGCTTCACCGGTTCCTGGCGATCGCACACCCCGCCCGAGCCAAGCCGGGACCTGGCCGACGAGGTGGTCACCCGCCACGAGGTCCTCGGCGCTCTGCACCACCTGCCGCCCCGGATGCGGGCGGTGCTGGTGCTGCGGTACTGGGAGGACCTCACCGAGGCCCAGACCGCCGAGATGCTTGGTTGCTCGGTGGGAACCGTGAAGAGCCAGACATCACGGGCGCTGACCCGGCTACGGACGGCGCTACTGGCGACGCCCCGGCCTGCGACGCCGGAAGGAACAGCACGGCGCGGGCAGGTCGGTGCAGGTGCGCTCACCGTGGTGCCGGCAACGACGAGAATGGAGGAACCGAGCGATGACCGATGAGATCAGACAAGCCCTGGCCCGGCTCGCCGAACCGGTGGTGCCGCGACCCGACCCGTACCAGCGACTGCTGCGGCGGGTACGGCGACGCAGGCGGCGCAGGCTGGCGGCGGCGAGCGTGGTCGCACTGGCGATGGCGGCGACGACACTGCCGTCGCTCGGCGCGGCGGACCGCCAGCCGACAGCTGACGGCGCGCCGCCGTACCAGGCGTACCAGCCGGCAAGCCTGGTGGAGGAACCGATGGTGCTACGGCTGCTCGGCTCCCCCACCCGGGGCAATCTGGCCGGCGACACGGCGCTGATCGCGGCCATCGAGCGGGGGTACCGGTCGGCCCGCACCCAACTGCTGGTCGACCCGGCGCTGGACGAGGTGAGGGTGCTGCTCGCCCACGACGCACCCGGTGCCCGCACGGTGGTGGTGGCCTTCCTGGGCGACTCGCACGCATTGCTCCGTCACGGCAGCGGCCGACCGGGGGCCTCGGTGCCGGAGTTACTCGACCAGACCGGGACGCCGGACGAGCCGCTGCCGCTGGAGCCGTACCTCTTCTTCGGGCGACACTCCCTCGTGGACGGCCGCCATGTCGCCGACCTCGCCGTCGGTCTGGCACCGGCCGGGTGCCGGGTCGAGACCTCCGTGGACGGACGGATACAGCCGGACGGATCCGTCCTGCGGACCTGGCAGCAGACGAGCACCGACGGTTTCGTGGTACGGGGGGCAGGCGAGACGACGGAACGGTGGCAGTTCACCTGTGACGGAGTCGTACGCCATGCCGGCCCGGCCGCCGGCACGATCGGCCCGGCCCAAACGATCTCGTCGGATTCCACCACCGACATCCCCGCCGCGCTCACCGCCTCCGGCGTGCGCGAACTGCAGGGCTTGCTCGGTAGCAACGGCCTAACCGGGCCGACGCCCCGAGTGGTCTGGACCGGCCGGTTGCCCGCCTGGGTTCCCGGCGCGCCGACCGCCGCCCTGGTCAGCTCCTGCTCGACCGACGGCGGCTGCGCGGGGCTACTCAAGATGGAGACCGTGGGGCGAGCGGATCCGGAGTCGGCGCATCTGGCGTCCGACCACCGGACCGGTACCGGTACACCCGGCCTGATCGCCGTGCCGGTGCCGGGCGAGGCCGCAGGCGTGCTGGTCGCCGGGCCAGAGTCGGCGGTCCGTGCCGAGCTGCTCGACAGGACGGGAAGGACGGTCGCGGACGGCCCCCTGGCCGACGGCGTCGCCGCCTTCCGAATCGACCACCGGCAGGTTTCCAGGGTGCGAGTCTTCGACAACGACGACCGGCTCCTGCGGGACGTGGCCACCCCGCGCCTCGCCGCCGACGCCGCCGAACTCGCCGAACCGACGGTCTGGGCCTGGTGAGTAGCCGTGCGGCTAGCGGACCGTCATCCAGCGGGTCAGCTCGGCCGCCCGGTAGGCCACAATGCGCCGGTCCTGCGACGCCACGAAGCGCCGCACCGCCGCGTCGTCGGTGACCCGCTCCCGCACCCGGACCTCACTGGCCAGTTGGGCACGGCGCATCGTGGCACGCCGCCGGCGGGACCGCGTCCCGCCGGCGGCGTGGCACACCACTGCTCAGGACGGTGACGCCGCCCGCTGAAGGCCACGCTCGACGGCGGCGATGAGCTGTGGACGCAGTTCCTGCGGTCGGATGATGGCGTCAACCGAGCCGACCTCGACCGCGCGCTGGATGCTGTGCACGCCGTCGAACTCGACGGCCACCTCGCCCAGCTTCTCCGTACGGACCGCGGCTCTCATCTCCATCAGCTGGGTGACCAGTGCCGCCCGCTGCCCGTCGGTCGCCGCCGCGACCCGCGTCTCCAGGTCGAGCACGCGCGGATCCTTGGCGGTACGCGCGTTGACGTCGCCGGCGAACACCACCGCCGCCGCGGGTGCCCCACCGATGACGGAGGCGAACGAGCCCTCCACGGCGAGGACCGTCATGTTCGGGTTGAGCATCTTGGAGAAGACGACGAACGCGCCACCGTGGTACCGCGAGACCACGCAGAAGACGATCGGTCCGGCGAAGTTCACGATCGCCCGGCCGATCTCGGCGCCGTACTCCAGCTGCAACTGGCGCATCGACTCCGGTGAGCCGTCGAAGCCGGACAGGTTCGCCAGGACCACCAGCGGGCGGTTTCCGCTGGCCGCGTTGATCGCCCGCGCCACCTTCTTCGACGACCTGGGGAACAGCGTGCCCGCGGTGTAGGTGTCCGGACCGTCGGTGGGCGGGAACCCGCGTCGCGGCACCGACCGGGACTCGATGCCCAGCAGGCACACCGGGATGCCCCCGAGGTGTACGTCCTGGACGACGGCGGTCTCGGCGTCGGCCATGCCAGCCCAGCGTTCCAGGATCGCGTGGTCCTGGTCGGTGAGGGCGCGCATCAGCGTACGGATGTCGAAGGCCTTCTTCCGGTCGGGATTGCGCTCCCGGGAGAAGATCTCGCCGACCGTGGTGAAGTCGCTGTCCGGCACCGCGTGCGGGTAGTCGGAGATGTCGCGGTCTACCGGGTCGACGGTGACGGCCCGGCGCGGTGCGGTCTCCCCCGGCGCGACGTAGGTGTGCTCGTGGTGCGCCATCAGCACCTGGTGAGCGGCCCGCAGGTCTCGGGCCCAGTACTGGGCCTGGCCGTTGGGGCCCATCACCCGGTCGTAGCCGCCGATGCCGAAGTTGTCCTCGGCCGACACCCCGCCGGAGAAGTCCAACGACTGCTTGCCGGTCAGCACCATCGCCGAGTCCGGGGTCATCACCAGGATGCCCTTGGTGTGCATGAGCATCGTGGCTTCGGCGTTCCAGTACGGCTGGGCGCCTACGGTGATCCCGGCGACCACGATGTTGATCTCGCCGCCGGCCTGGGTGAACTCGACGATCCGCTTGAGCGCGGCAGCCACCCAGTCCATGTTCTCGGTGCCCGAACTCATCGAGATCCGCGCCCCGGCCGACAGGGCGAACCAGTCCAGGGGTACCCGCATCCGCTCCGCCAGGTCGAGCGCGGCGATCACCCGCGCGCACTCCGCCTCGGCCAGCGCACCCAGTGCCTTCGTCGGGTCGCCGAGCAGCACCACCCGGGTGACCCCTTCGGGATAGCGCTCGGTCGGGGTGCTCACCACACCGGCGACGATGCCGGCCCGGTTACGCCCCCTCGGTCGGTGCACCGGGGTCAGCTCGCCGGCGTCGTCCAGGTCGTGCTCGGTGAAGCTGCCACGTCGGCCGGCCAGCATCTCGGTCAGCTCGTACGGGTACGTCGTACCGCGTCGACGCGCCGCGAGCACCTTCTGCCGGTAGTCGTCCAGCGGTCGGATCAGCTCGGCGGTCGGCTCGGTCACCGACACCCGCATGCCCTCGTCGTAGGAGATCTGCACCGCGATGTCGGTCAGCTCGCCGCTGGTCTCGTCGCGCTGGCGGCCGAGGAACAGGACCTGCTCCAGGCCCGCGCCGGCCGTGATCGGCAGCACCCGCTGGGCGACGGTGTTCAGCTCCTCGATGCTCAGGTCGTTGGGCGGCCAGACGAAGATGGTGATCCGGTTGGTGTCGAACCGCTTCTTCGCCGGCCGGCGCGACTGGACCTTGCGGATCGCGTCGAGGCAGGCGTCCAGCGCGCCCTCGACGGCGGGCAACGCGAGGATCCGGCCCTCGGTGTCGCGCAGCGGGGTGAGGTCGCGGACCTGGGCCATCGCGGCCAGCCGCTCGTCGGCCGGATTGCCCGGGGCGACGCAGTGGAAGAGGTAGACCTCCTCGTCGGCCGACGGCAGCCGAGTCAGGTCGAAGTCGCGCAGTCGGGGCAGTTGCAGGCGCTGGGCGATCAGCGGATGCAGCCCCCGGATGACCCGGTCCTCGCCCACCTCGGGCCGGAAGGTGAACTGGTGGTGCATCTCGGCGCCGGTGCGCCCGGCCACCGAGATCGTCACCCGGGCCAGCACCTCCAGCAGGTTGGCCTGGTCGAGGATGTCCCGCAGGGTCGCGGCCATCGCGTTGACCTCGGGCTGGTCGCTCCAGGTCAGGTACACGTCGGCGACGGATTCCGCATCGACCAGCCCGGCCACCTTCACCAGGGTCGCGGGCAGCTCGGCGAAGTCGGCGGCCGCCGCCACCAGGCGGAAGCGTTCGCCGTCGCGGTCGTACTCCGCGGTGAAGAACGACTGCCCCGCCACCTCGACCGCCCGGGCGGCGCTCGCGCCGCGGTTGCCGTAGTAGCGCCGGCTGAGCACCTCCAGCATCGGGCCGTGGTCTGCGCCGGTCCGGCCGATGCGCTGGGCGAGCAGCCGAACCAGCGGCTCCGGTGAGGCGACCATCTTGGCGATACGGTCGGCGCGGTCGGCCACGTCGGGGTTGAGGTCCAGATGGCGGAGGTTGCTGCGGACCTCCGCGTACACCTCGGCGCGCTTGCGGCGCAGCATCGGCTGTGCGGCCCATCGGAACACGACACTGCGGGCCAGGTCGCCGACCACCGGGAAACGGAGCTGGGTGGCGAAGATCAGGTGCTCCAGGGCCTGGCCGACCAGCTCGCGCAGCCCTGCGCCGGGCGACGGCTCGGTCAGCCACCGCTGCAGGAACGTCACGATCACCGTGACGTCGGCCGAGGCCCGTTGCTGCGCGAGGAAGATCCGGAACACGGCGTCTTCCAGCTCCGCGGTGCGCTCGAAGTCATCGACCCCGTAGTGGGCGAGCACCCGGGCGAGCCGGTCGCGGAAGGTGTCCGGCAGCGCGGCCCGATCGACGTCGAGGCACTGCAGGTAGGTGTGGAAGTACTCGCGCGGGCTGTGTACCCGGGTGTCCACCCTGCCCTCCTCGCCGGCCGGCCGGTTACGACTGAGTTCGGAGAGGTCCGCGAAGACCTGCAGCAGCTCCACCTCCTGTTCGAGCGGGTGGTGGTGCAGTTCGGCCCGAGCGGCCAGATAGGTGGACAGGGCCCGGCGCTCGTCGCGGGGGTCGAGGTCGTAGCCGAGCAGCAGGCTGCGCAGGTCGCTGATGCCGCGCGCGACCCGGTCCTCGGCGGACAGGCCGGTCGGCTCGGGCGGTAGCTCCAGGTCGACGGAGGCGGACTCGGTGGCCTCGTCCGCCACGTCGTCGCCGACCGGTTCCAGGCGCAGCAGGGGCGCACCGGTCTCCACCTGGCTGCCGACGGAGACCAGGCACTCACGCACCTTCGCCTTGAACGGCGCGCGCAGCACGGTCTCCATCTTCATGCTCTCCAACACGAGCACCGGCGCACCCGTCTCGACCTCGTCGCCGGCCGCCAGCGGGGTGGCGACGACCAGCGCGGGCGACATGGAGCGCAGCACGCCACCCTCGTCGCGGCTGACTCGGTGCGTCACGCCGTCCACCTCGACCAGGTGGATCGGCCCGTGGGTGTCGGTGACGAGCCGGAAACGGTGGCCGTTGACCAGGATCCGCCCGCTGTGCTCGTCGAACCGTTCCAGTTCGGCGTCGATGACGGCGGCCTCGCCGATGCCGACGCGGAAGCGGTGCGGCCCGGTCTGCGCGACGCTCACCCGGTAGGTCGCGCCGCGCAGCTTGAGGTCGATCGGCCGCCCGCTGGTGTGCTGGACCTGCGGACGACCGCCGTGCGCGGTGGAGAGCAGTCGCTGCCGCTCGACGTGCGCCTCGTCCTCGTACGCCTCGATCGCGGCGGCTGCCAGCGCGATGCCGGAGTGTCTGGTGGAGATCAGGCGGCCCTGTGCGCGGACCCGGTCGATCCAGCCGGTGTCGGCGCTGGCGTCGATCACCTCAGGCTGGTCGAGCAGGTCGAGCAGGAAACTCTTGTTGCTGGCGCCGCCCTGGATGATCACGGTGGTCTCGGCGACCGCGCGGCGCAGCCGGCCGAGTGCCTCCTCGCGGCTGCGACCGTAGGCAATGATCTTGGCGATCATCGAGTCGAAGTCGGCCGGAATGACGTCGCCCTCGCTGACCCCGGTGTCCACCCGGACCCCCGGGCCGCTGGGCAGCACCAGGCGGACGATCCGGCCGGGTGAGGGGGCGAAGTCGCGGTCCGGGTCCTCGGCGTTGAGTCGAGCCTCGACGGCGTGCCCGGCCTCGGACGGGATCCGGTCACCGAGGCGACCTCCGGCGGCCACCTGGAGCTGGGCCTTGACCAGGTCGAAGTCGGTGGTCGCCTCGGTGATCGGGTGCTCGACCTGCAACCGGGTGTTGACCTCGAGGAATGCGAACAGCCGCTCACCGGGGTGGTACAGGAACTCCACGGTCCCCGCGCCGCAGTAGTCCACGGCCAGCGCCAGCCGCTCGGCAGCCGCCTTCAACTCGCGGATCTGCTCGGCCGAGAGCACAGGTGAGGCGGACTCCTCGATGACCTTCTGGTTGCGTCGCTGCACCGAGCAGTCCCGCACACCGAGCGCCCACGCGGTGCCCTGACCGTCGGCGATCACCTGCACCTCTACGTGCCGCGCACCGGTGACCAGACGTTCCAGGAAGACCACACCGCTGCCGAAGGCACGCTGGGCCTCCAGGCTGGTGCGGTCGTACGCCTCGGCAAGCTCGGTGTCGCTGCGGACCACCCGGATGCCCCGGCCGCCACCGCCCGCGGTCGCCTTGAGCATCAGCGGATAGCCGATCTCGGCGGCCGACCGCTGAGCCTCGGCCAGGCTCTGTACCGCGCCACGGCTCCACGGCGCCACCGGAACGCCGACCTCCTCGGCGATCAACTTCGCGCCGATCTTGTCACCGAGTTTGCGCATGGCCTCGGCGCTCGGGCCGATGAAGGTGACGCCGTTCTTCTCACAGAGTTCGGCGAAGGTCGGGTCCTCGGCCACGAACCCCCAGCCCACCCAGGCCGCGTCCGCGCCGGTCTCGACGAGCGCCCGGGCAAGGACCCGGTGGTCCAGGTACGGCCGCGCCGACGCGGGCCCGAGGCAGTAGGTGTGGTCCGCCTCCCGGACGAAGGTGGCACCCCGCTCCGCGTCGGTGTAGAGCGCGATGGTCTCGATCGGTGGGGCACTGGTCTCGGCGTTGAGCTCGCGAACAGCGTGGATCAGCCGCATGGCGGCCTCACCCCGGTTGACGATGGCGATGCGGCTGAACACCGAGCAGGCCCTCCAGAGGTTGGTTCCCAGGCACAGGACGCCCCCGGGCGGGGCCCCGCTCACACAACCTTCGCGGCTACCGGCCGGTAAGGAAGACGTGGGAACTGCCACCTTCGGACAACGATAATTGTGTGAACCCTCCAACTCGCCGCGCCTCGCCCCCGCCACCGCGCCCCGGTTGCGCCGCCCATGCCGGTCCGGCGACCGGCGCCGCCGCTCAAAGGTGGACATGACGGTCATGTGGCTGAAATCCCCGTGGCGTCTGCGAAGATCCCCAAGATCGCCCACGTTTCCCTCCCGGACCTGGTGCTATACGGTCGGAGGGTGAGAATCGAGCGCCACTGGTGGAACGGCGACCACACCGTGCGAGGTCGTCGCGATGTGTACATCCGCACTGACGGTGAGTCGTGGGAAGTCGAGGCCCGGACCGGCGGCGGCGCCGGCCGGTCGAAGATCCACCCGTGTCCGGGCCGGAAGTCGGCGGAGATCCTGGCCAGCGCATGGATGGGCGGACAGAGCCGGTGGCGGGTCGTGGCGCCGTCCTGACCGGCGCCGACGCACGCCAGGCTCACCGGCCGTCGGCGGGCAACGGGTTCAGGTAGACTCGTGGCGCGGCCGCCCTGATGGCGGGCCGGGTTCACTGTCCCAGACCACGCGTCGCGGCCGAAACGGTCAGCGCCGGGCGGGACGTTTTCTTCGACGTTCGGAGCCTTCATGGCGGCACGCCGCCCGCAACAGACCACCCCAGCCAGTTCCCCGTCCTTCGCCGACCTCGGTGTGCCCGACGCCCTCACCCGCGTACTGGCCTCGGCCGGGGTGGACCGGCCGTTCCCGATCCAGGCCGCCACCCTGCCCGACGCGCTCGCCGGACGAGACGTGCTCGGCCGGGGACGCACCGGTTCCGGCAAGACCTACGCCTTCGTGCTGGCGGTACTGACCCGACTGGCCGCCAGCACCACCACCCGGCGGGCCGGGCGCCCCCGGGCGCTGATCCTCGCGCCCACCCGGGAACTGGCCACCCAGATCGACAGCGTGATGGCCCCGCTGGCGCGGGCGCTGTCGCTCACCACCATGACCGTCTTCGGTGGCGTCGGCGCCCGTCCCCAGATCACCCGGCTGCGCGCCGGTGTCGACGTGCTGGTGGCCTGCCCCGGACGGCTCGCCGACCACGTCGACGCCGGGCACGCCCACCTGGACGCCGTCGAGATCACGGTGCTCGACGAAGCCGACCACATGGCCGACCTCGGCTTCCTGCCGACCGTCCGGCGGCTGCTGGACAAGACCCCGCGCGGCGGGCAGCGCCTGCTCTTCTCCGCCACCCTCGACTCCGGCGTCGACGTGCTCGTACGCCGATTTCTCACCGATCCGGTCGTGCACAGCGTCGACTCGACGCTGTCGCCGGTCGCCAAGATGACGCACCATGTGCTGCACGTCCAGGCCGAGGACCGGTTCGCAGTGCTGGTCGACCTGACCGCCGCGCCGGGCCGGACCGTGGTGTTCACGCGCACCAAGCGGGGTGCGAAGACTCTTACCCGCCGGCTGGTGGCGGCCGGGGTGACCGCGGTGGAGCTGCACGGCAACCTGGCCCAGGCAGCCCGCGCCCGGAACCTGAAGGCGTTCTCCGAGGGCGAGGTGCGCACACTCGTCGCCACCGACATCGCCGCCCGGGGCATCCACATCGACGACGTGGCCCTCGTGGTGCACGCCGACCCGCCTGTGGAGCACAAGGCATACCTGCACCGGTCGGGCCGTACCGCCCGAGCCGGTGCCGCCGGAACCGTCGTCACGTTGATGACCGACACGCAGGCACCCGAGGTGCGGGAGCTGACCCGCAAGGCGGGCATCGCCGCGACCACCACCCGGCTGCGTCCGGGCGACGCCCTGCTGCACAAGCTCGCCCCCGGGGAACGGGCGTTGGTTCCGCAGCCGCCGGCGCCACAGTCGACCACCACCCGGCACGAGGTGTCCGCGGCGAACGGGAGCCGGGGGCGGCGTGGCGGCAAGCCCTCGCCGAGCGCCTCGACGCAAGCCGTGCCGGCCCGATCCGCGGCGTCCTTCTCGTCCCGCGCCCGTCCGGGCACTCGAGGCGGCAGCCGCTGAGCGTGACGTCGGCGCAAGCGCCGTCACCTGAACGCTGATCCCACCCCGGCAAGCACCGGTCTCTTGCGGCGCGCTAATACCTAGAACTACCATGCCTCACAGTTCTAGGTATTACTCGTGGTGGGAGTTCTCATGAAGGTCACCAAGGATCTCGTGGCCGCCTCGGCCACACCGATGGTGTTGGGCATTCTGTCCGACGGGGAAAGCTACGGCTACGCCATCCTCAAACGGATCAACGAGCTGTCCGACGGCGAGCTGGACTGGACCGAAGGGCTGCTCTACCCACTGCTGCACCGGCTCGAACGCCTCGGCCACGTCGAGTCGAGTTGGCAGACGGTCCCCGGCGAGCGACGCCGCAAGTACTACCGCGTCACCGGCAGCGGCCTGGCGGAACTCGCCGAGCAGCGCCGCCAGTGGGACACGGTGGTGAACGCGCTCAAGGAGATCTGGGACGGCCCCGGCGACGTCCGGCGGTCGACGTTCCCACTCGTGGACCCCGCATGAGCGCGGCGGACAGCCAGGAGGGCCTGGAGGCCCAGTTCGCCCAGTGGCGCCAGTACGTGCAGCGTCGCCCGGCGCTCCAGCGGACCGACACCGAGGAACTGGAGGATCATCTCCGGGGTTCCGTCGACGAACTCGTCGCTGCCGGCCTACGCGCCGACGAAGCGTTCCTGGTAGCCGTCAAACGCCTCGGTGGCCTGGACGACCTGTCCCGCGAATTCGCCCGGGAGCATTCGGACCGGCTGTGGAAGCAGTTGGTGCTGACCGGCAGGACCGACGACCCCGCAACGGACAGCCGATCGCGGCAGGACCTCCTCGCGATGATCATTTGTGCCGTCGGCGCGGCAGTGTCGATAAGGGTGCCGGAACTTTTCGGGGATGAGCCTGGAGCGCGACGGCGCGTTCTACGGGCCCAACTTCGCCCTGTTCGCGCTCCCCTGGCTGGCGGCCTTCCTGGCCTGGCGTCGTCAGACCGGACCGGCGCTGATCGCAGTGCTGGTGGCGTTCTTCGCGCTCGGCGCCGTGGCCGCCAACGCCTACCCGCTCGCCGACGACTCCCAGTCGCTGGTGCTGACCAGCATCCATCTCCCCATCGCCCTGTGGTTCGTGGTCGGTCTGGCGTACATCTCCGACGACCTGCGCTCGTCGCGCCGACGCATGGACTTCATTCGCTTCACCGGCGAGTGCTTCGTCTACTTCGTCCTCATCGCCCTCGGCGGCGGTGTGCTTATCGCATTCACGATCGGCACCTTCGAGGCCATCGGGATCGAGTCGGAGGGCTTCGTCACGCAGTGGCTGGTCCCGTGTGGAGTGGTGGCATCGGTGGTGGTGGCCGGCTGGCTCGTCGAGGCCAAGCAAAGCGTCGTGGAGAACATCGCCCCCGTGCTCACGCGGCTGTTCACCCCACTGTTCACCGCCGCGCTGCTCGCCTTCCTCGTCGCCCTCACCTGGACGAGCACCGGCATCAACGTCGAGCGGGAGGCGCTGATCCTCTTCGACCTGCTGCTGGTCGTGGTGCTGGGACTGCTGCTCTACTCGATCTCGGCCCGCGACCCGCTCGCCCCACCCGGCCTGTTCGACACGGTGCAACTGGCCCTGGTGGTCAGCGCACTCGTCATCGACGTGCTGGTGCTCCGGGAGATCACCGAGCGGATCTCCGAGTACGGCACCACCCCGAACAAGGCGGCGGCGCTCGGGGAGAACGTCATCCTGCTGGCCAACCTCGCCTGGTCGGCGTGGCTGGTGCTGGGCTTCGTCCGGCGGCGAACCCCCTTCGCCGCGCTCGAACGCTGGCAGACCGGCTACCTACCGGTGTACGCCGGCTGGGCCTGGATCGTGGTCCTGGTCTTCCCCCCGTTGTTCAGCTACCACTGATCACGACGTGGCGTGCCGACAGCTCGTCCGGTTCCCGCCCGCCCGCTTCGCGGCGTACATCGCGCCGTCGGCGTGGGCGAGCGTCTCCCGGAGCGTGTCCGCGGAACCGCTGGCGACCCCGACGCTGACCTCCACCCGCCACGTCGTCATGCCGGCCACGGCGGTCACCGTCCGCTGGGCGACCTGCTCGGCGGCCACGGAGTCGGCACCCGGAAGGACGGCGACGAACTCGTCGCCGCCCAACCGGGCCACGAAGTCGCCCTTTCGTACGTTGGTCGTGAGCACCTGCGCGACCGCCCGCAGCACGTCGTCGCCGACGGCATGCCCGAACGAGTCGTTGATGTGCTTGAACTGGTCCAGGTCGACGATCAGCACCGCCACCGACTCGCCGTCACCGGAGGTGGCGGCAGCGGCCAGGTTCCGCAGGAAGTTGTCGAGGCCTCGGCGGTTCGCCACCCCGGTGAGCGGGTCGACCCGCGCGGCCCGCTCGGCCTGCTCGTGCTGCCACCGCAGGATGTCGTAGGACTGCATGGTCACTGCTGCATGCAGCCAGCGGTGCCGCTGGCGCCACAACAGCTCCGCGAGGGCGTCACCGTAGGTGAGGCCCGGCGCGGCGTCGCGCGAACCGTTGTTCGCCAGCAGCACCGCGTGCGTACGGTGCAACGCCGCCGAGACCAGCCAGTCGCTGTCCGGCGACAGGTCAGTGACCGCCTCCTCGATGACGCGCAGCGCCTCGTCCGGCTGCCCCGCACGGCTGAGTGCCACGGCGTGGAACGGCCGGCACAGCAGCAACTCCTGCTGTCGCTGCTCCACGCCGAGTGACTGTAGCCGCGCGACATACCTGGGGATGTCCGCCGCCGCACCGGCCGGGTCCTGACGGTCGGCGCGGGAGCACGCCGCGTACAGCAACGCAGAGAGCCGCCACACCTCCGCCTTGGGTCCGGATGCCTCTGTCACCGCGCGCACCGCGTAATCCTCGGCCACCGTGGTGTGCTTCTCCGCCTCGGTCACCTGACCGACCTGGTACAGCTCCAGCGCCCAGATGAGGTTGAGCTCCGCCAGGTTGCACAGCCACATCGCCCGATTGCCGTTGTCGGGGTACGAGGCCCGAGAGGTCGCCTCGTACGCGGACTGGAACTGGGGCACGGCCAACTCGTAGAGACGCAGTTGGGCGTACCCGATCGCAATGCCGGTGTGTGCGTTACCCGCGATCACCGGATCGGGTTCGTCCAGCAGCAGGGCGGTCTCCGCGCTGGTGAGATCCCGTAGCACCGCCTCGATGTCGTACTCGGCGATGTCCTGGTCCCCGAGGCGCAGCCGCCGGGTGGCCCGCAGCGACAGCGCGCAGGAACGCCAGCCGACGCTGCCCTCCCGCTCCGCGGCGGCCAGCATCAGGTCGGCGGCGGCGATCGCGGCGCGCAGGTCACCCAGCCGGGTCAACGCCACGACGCGGGCGAAGTGCATCGCCGCCGGACCGCCGCAGATCTCGCCGGTGGGTACGCGAAGCGCCGACTCGGCCGCCACCAGCACCTGGGCCGCGCGACCGGACTGGGCCTCCTCGAGCAGGCGCAGGGCACGGCGGGTCACATCGTCCATGCGGTCTCCTCCGCACCACCCAGGGAAGAACAGACCGATGCTACGGGAAGGATTCCGTTTCGAGGGGTCGCGATGGCCGCCGCCGGCTCCGCCCAGGATCGGCGGTGGACCCGGCCAAGCGATGCGCGAAATTGCGGCAGCCGGGACTGACCCGTGGAGGTTGGCCGGCCGCGGACAGTCCGAGCTGCCGCTGGCAGCGGAGCACGAACACCGCGAGCGCCATCGGCGTCAGTCGCGGGTCAGTCCGGGCGGTAGGGCGTCCTCGTCAGGCCCCACCGGCCGGGCATTGACAAGCGGGTTGCGGTGCAGTGCGGCGACCAGGGCGGTGGTACCGCCGACATCGGTCCAGGTGTCGTCCCAGAGTGCGGAGACGAGCCAGGAACGGTCTGCCGGGAAGAACAGATCGGGCAGTACCCCTGCGTCGCCGCGCATGTGACCGGTACGCCAGGTTAGGGCCTGGTCGGGCCCGGCTTCGACCAGCACGTAGGGCCAGTCCCAGTAGAGGGACAGCTTCGGGGCGCCGGGGAAGACGATGTCGTGGGCACCGGTGTCCAGATAGCCCAGCCACCAGGGCTGGTCAGCGGTCTGCTCGGTGAGTTCGTCGACCATGGCCCGTTCGTGGGCCGTGAGGCTGACGCCGTCGGGCGGGTGGCAGGTGGCGTAGGCGTCGAAGACAGGCGGGATAGCCGTGGTGATCGCGAGCCCGAGCGTGGTCTGGCCGGCCAGCCAGGCGACGTCGCCGGCGGTGCCGATCCGCCAGCTCCGCCCGTCCCTGGTGACCTCCATGTGCCCATCCAAGCCGATCCGTCAACCAGGTGGCTCGCCGTCGGCCGAACCGGCCACCGTCACCCTCAGCTGCGGGCGGCGCCGAACCACCTGGGCAGTTGGCCGAGCAGATCCTGCTGGTCGTCACCGACCCACGCCACGTGGCCGTCCGGCCGCAGCAGCACGGCGGGCACGTCCAGCTCCTCGCTGACGTCGACGACGTGGTCGATCCGGTCCGCCCAGCCGGTGACCGAGAGCCGGCCGGTCTGGTCGAGCAGCAGGCCCCGGCCGCCGCGAGTCAGCTCGTAGAGACGCGCCCGCTTGAGCCGTACGTCCCGCAGCCGCCGGCCGAGCAGTTCGTGGCCCGCCCCGAAGTCGTAACGGACCCCGATCGCGGTGATCTTCTCGGTCAGGTACCGGTTCACGTCCTCGAAGTTCATCAGCTCCGATATCAACCGGCGTACCGACTGAGGTCCGGGCTCCGGCGACAGCAGCTCCATCTGGGCGCGGGTGTTCTCCAGCACCTCGGCGGCGACCGGATGCCGCTCGGTGTGGTAGCTGTCCAGCAACCCTTCCGGCGCCCAGCCGTCGATTTCGGCGGCCAGTTTCCAGCCGAGGTTGAACGCGTCCTGGATGCCGAGGTTGAGCCCCTGACCACCAACCGGGGGGTGGATGTGCGCCGCGTCGCCGGCCAGCAGCACCCGGCCGGTTCGGTAGCGCTCGGCCAGCCGGGTGGCGTCGCCGAAACGGGAGAGCCAGCGTGGCGAGTGTGCGCCGAAGTCGGTGCCGGCGTACGCCCGCAGCTGCTGTCTGAACTCGCCCAGGCTCGGCGGGACGGTGCGGTCCTCGGCCACCCCCTCGGCGGGTACGACGACGCGGTACACCCCGTCCCCGATCGGCCCGGCGCCGAATCGGAGCTGGGTCGCGCGGACCTCGGCCACCACGGCGGCCAGCGTCCCCGGCGGCGTGTTCACCTCCATCTCGCCCAGCAGCGTCTCGACCCGGGTTGGTTCGCCGGGGAAGCCGACGCCCAGCAGCTTTCGCACGGTGCTGCGTCCACCGTCGCAGCCGACGAGGTAGCGCGAGCGCAGCGTCGTGCCGTCGGCCAACTCGACCGTCACGCCGTCGTCGTCCTGGCCGAGCCCGACCAGTTCGCAGCCGCGCCGGATGTCGACGCCGACCTCGGTGGCGTGCTCGTCGAGCAGGCGGTCGGTGAGGGTCTGCGGAATGCCGAGGACGTACGGATGCGCGGTGTCCAGCCGCTCCGGTGAGCGCTTGGCGATGCCGGCGAAGAAGCCACCGACCGGATACTGATGGCCCAGCGCGAGGAACCGCTCCAGCAGGCCACGCTGGTCCATCACCTCCACGCTGCGGGCGTGCAGGCCGAGCGCGCGGACGTACCCGACCGGCGCGGTCTCCTTCTCGAACACGAGCGTGCGCACGCCGTGCAACCGCAGCTCGCTGGCGAGCATCAGGCCCGTCGGCCCACCGCCGGCAATGATCACGTCAGTCACGAGAACCAATTCCTCAAGCTGCGGGTCAACCAGTTGCGCAGCGCAGTTCGGCGGCCATGCACAACCCGCGAGACACCCGTGTCCGACAACCGCTCACGTAGTCGAATGACCGGTGTTTCCGCAGGTCCTGGCTTCGGCTGGAGATTCTGCGGCATGACCCCGGCCTTGCCGCAAGGCCCCCGATGCGCTATATGTTGAAAGTGGCCACAACGGTCTGATCAGGCCGTGATTGCCCACTCTACCCCGCACCTGTCGAGCGGCTCCGATCGCGCTGTCCCGCAGGGCGCGCAACCGCCGGACGGTAGCCGCGATCCGTTTACGCCATCGGCTCGACAGGTTTCGCACGCCTACGCCCGGCCACCACCACCCCGGGCACCGGTCACGCCGCTGACGTGCCGCCATCGCCCCGAGGGCTGCCGGTAGTTTCCGGAAGATCTGGCTACCGCGAAGCCCCCGGCATAGCATGCACGCGCTTGGATCCCTCCGGGGAACCGAGGTCAGGGCACACCCCACCGCCGTCCAATTCGCGTAAAGGGATCACCGATGCGCCTCTGGAACCTCTCCCATCGATCACACCGCCGGTCGCGTGCCTTAGCGGCGCTGTCCTCTACCGCGCTCATCGCGGCCATCGTTGCCGTACCCGCCCCGGCCGCCGCCGCAGAGGTTGTCCTCTCCAACGACTTCGAGTCCGGCTCCTACACCCCGTGGGGGCCACGCGGTGACGTGACCCTCGCCATCGTCGACGAAGGCCACGAAAGCGACAACAGCCTCTCGGTCACCGGCCGCACGGCGAACTGGCAGGGCCCGGCGACGAGCGCGACCGCGCTGTTCGAGACCGGTACGCCCCACTCGGTCACCGCCTGGGTGAAGCTGCCGGCCGGCACCGAGGGCACCGCCGGCGTGCACTTCACCGTCGAGGCGGCCCCGGCCGACGGCGGCGACAACACGTACACCTGGATCGGCGGCAACGTCCCGACCACCGCGGACGGCTGGGTGCAGATCGGCGGCGACTACACGCTGCCCGCAGGGCTCGGCACCGCCATCCTCTACGTCGAGGCCGAGGAGGACACTCCGTTCCTTCTCGACGACGTGCTGATCACCGCGCCGGACGGCGGCGGGGGTGGACCGGAGCCGGGCACGGTCGTGATCGACACGGACTTCGAGGACGGGCTGGACGGCTGGGGCCCGCGCGACGGCGGCCCGGGTGCCCCGAGCGTCGCTGTCACCGGCGTCGCACACGGCGGCGTGTCCGCTGCGCTGGTCACCGATCGGGTCAGCCAGGGCGCCGGCCTGGGCCGCGACGTCACCGGCCTGTTCGAGGCGGGCGTCAGCTACGAGTTCAGCGCCTGGCTGCGGTTCGCCGAGGGCCAGCCGAGCGACCAGATCTGGCTCAGCCTCGCCAGCACCACCGGCGACAGCCAGTCGTTCAGCACGCTCGCCCAGTTCGATAACGTCACCAACAGCGGGTGGACGGAGCTGACCGCCCGGTTCACGATGCCGGCCGCCGACAGCGCGTTGCTCTACTTCGAGACGAGCTGGCAGGGCGCGGACGTACCGGGTAACACCAGCGACTTCCTCGCCGACGACATCGTCGTTCGGGTGCCCGAGCCCCCGGTCATCGAGGACCTCACCGGCATCCACGAGACCACCGACTTCCCCGTCGGTGTGGCGATCGACAGTCGGGAGACGGTCGGTGCGCCGGCCGAACTCCTCACCCGGCACTTCAACCAGATCACCCCGGAGAACCACATGAAACCCGAGGCCTGGTACGACGACGAGGGCAACTTCCGCCCGCACGAGCAGGCGCTGGCCATGATGGACTTCGCCCGGGACAACGACCTGCGTGTCTACGGCCACGTGTTGGTCTGGCACAGCCAGACCCCGGGCTGGTTCTTCCAGGACGCGGCCGGCGAGCCGCTGACCACGTCCGCGGCGGACCAGCAGGTGCTGCGCGAGCGGCTGCGTACCCACATCTTCGATGTCGCCGGCTCGCTGAGCGAGCGGTACGGGCCGTTCGGCTCTGCCACCAACCCGCTGTACGCGTTCGACGCGGTCAACGAGGTGGTCAGCGACAGCGGCGAGTACGCCGACGGCCTGCGCCGCAGCGAGTGGTACCGGATTCTCGGCGAGAACTTCATCGACCTGACCTTCGAGTACGCCGACGAGGCGTTCAACGACGTGCACGCGGTAGAGGGCAGCGACCCGGTCACCCTGTTCGTCAACGACTACAACACCGAGCAGAGCGGTAAGCAGGTCCGCTACCGGGCGCTCGTCGATCGGCTGCTCGCGCGCGGCGTGCCGGTGCACGGCGTGGGCCACCAGTTCCACGTCTCGTTGGCGATGCCGGTCAGCAGCCTGGAGACCGCACTGGAGACGTTCGCGGACCTGCCGGTGACCCAGGCCGTCACCGAGCTCGACGTCACCACGGGCACCCCGGTGAGCCAGGCGAACCTGATCGAGCAGGGCTACTACTACCGGGACGTCTTCCGGATCTTCCGGGCGTACAGCGACGATCTGCTGGCCGTCACGGTCTGGGGTCTCACCGACGGTCGCTCGTGGCGGTCCGGCAGCGGCGCGCCCCTGATCTTCGACGACAACCTGCGGGCCAAGCCCGCCTACCACGGGGCGGTGGACGGTGAGCTGCCCGCCCGGCTGCGTACCGCAGACGTCTTCGCCGGTGACGTGCCAGTCACCGACGACGCTCCGGCGGACCTGACCTGGCGCAAGCTCCCGCTGCACCCGGTGGGGGACACCGCGCGGTTCCAGCTGCGCTGGGCGCCGGACCAGCTGACCGCGTACGTCACGGTCACCGACGCCACGGCCTCCGACGACGACCGGGTCAGCTTCGTGGTGGGTGACGAGACGTACCGGGTCTCCCCCCGCGACGACACCGGGGACGTGCCGGCCGTGGTGGCCCAGCGCGACGGCGGCTACCACCTGGTCGCGCACCTGCCGCTCGCCGACGCCGCCCAGGGCGACACGGTCACCTTCGACGTGCGGGTCGGCGACAACGGCGTCACGTCCGGCTGGAACACCCCGGGCGCCCTCGGCACCCTCACCCTGGTGGAGGAGTTGTCGTACCTGGAGGTGCGCGAGGTCGCCACCGGACCGGTCGTCGACGGCGCGGTGGACGACGCGTGGGCCCAGGCGGTCGCGGTGACCACCGACAAGGTGGTCTCCGGCACCGACGGCGCGACCGCGCAGGTCCGCACCCTGTGGCGCGACCAGACGCTCTATGTGCTGGCCGAGGTCACCGACCCGGTGGTGGACGTCTCCGGTTCCGACCCGTGGACCCAGGACTCGGTCGAGATCTACGTCGACGCCGGGAACGCCAAGAACGGCTCCTACCGCTACGACGACACCCAGATCCGGATCAGCGCCGACAACGTCGTCTCGTTCGGTACCGGCGACGAGGCGTTCCAGGCGGGCCGGTTGGCCAGCGCCGTCGTCCGCACCGACACGGGGTACACCGTCGAGGCGGCGATCAGCCTGCTCGAACACGGTGGCCTCGGCAGGTTCCACGGCCTGGACTTCCAGGTCAACGACGCGTCGGACGGCGCTCGGACGGCGATCCGCAACTGGGCCGAGCCGAACGGTGTGGGCTACCAGACCACCGCCCGATGGGGTGTGGGCCGGCTCGTGGCGGGCTCCAACGTCGAGGTGACCCAGACCAGGATCGCCCGGTGGAACTCCGACAGCGGCGGCGGCTACTGCGCCACCATCACCGCCACCAACAACAGCGACAAGGCAGTCGAGTGGTCCGCTGTCGTCGACCTCGAAGGCGACATCTACACCGCGTGGAACTTCGAGCGAGAGCGGTTCTCCGACGGCAACTACCGGATCGGCGGGGTGGGCTGGAACCGGACCCTGGCGGCGGGCGCCAGTACCTTCAGCGTCGGGTACTGCGCCAACCTGTGAGGCCCGGTCCCTGACGCCGAGCCGACGAAGCTGGCGCGGCCGAGCCGGTGAGGTAGGTCCGGTGGCGGGCCACCGCCCAGCACGGGCGGTGGCCCGCCATCGTGCGTCGTCACTCGACCGGGGGCAGGTCGAGGGTCCAGTTCTGACCGACGAGGTCGTGACCGAAGCTGTGGTATGGCTCGCTGTTGGTGAGGGTGAACCCGAATGCCTGGTAGATGCGGCGTGCCGAGTCGAGCGTGTCGACGGTCCACAGGGTGACCCGCCGGTAGCCGGCGTCGCGGGCGAAGATGAGACACTCCTCGACCAGACGGGTGCCGATGCCGTGGCCTCTGGCGGCCGGCGTGACCAGCAGCACACGCAGCTTGGCCGTATCCGGCTGGTCGCCGGCGACCAGAAAGACGCAGCCCGCGCGGTCGCCGTCGACCTCGGCCATCCAACCGGCTTCACGGGTCGGGTCGTGGTGGGTGGCGTAGTCGCCAACGATTCCGGCCACCAGTTTCTCGAAGTCGATGTTCCAGCCGTACTGCTGGTCGTAGACCTCGCCGTGAGCCATCACCACCCAGCCCAGGTCTCCGGGGTTGTCGGCCCGTCGCACGGTGACTCTCGCCAACTGCTGACCTTGCTGGGACATCGGGCCACCCCTTCGAGTCCACTGACACGACTGTTTCAGTGGACGGTACGCTACCCCCGTGCCCGATGAAACGCCTACGGCGTCCGCGCGGCAGGTCGAGCTGCTGGAGAGCGCCTACCGCTACGCGCTTGAGCACGGCCTGGCCGATCTGTCGTTGCGGCCGCTCGCCGCGGCCATCGGCTCCAGCCCACGGGTGCTGATGTTCCTGTTCGGCAACAAGGACGGCCTGGTGCGGGCGCTGCTGGCGCGAGCCCGCACCAACGAGTTGGCGATGCTGGAGCAGGTCGGGCAGCGCACCGGCGAGGCGTCCATCGGGCTGGCGACCGCGGTCGAGCGAGTCTGGACATGGCTGGCCGCCGAGGAGCACCGGCCGCTGTTGCGACTGTGGACAGAGGCGTACGCCCGCTCTCTTGTCGAGCCCGACGGAGCATGGTCCGGCTTCGCCCGCGCGACCGTGCGCGACTGGCTCGCCGTACTGGCCGCATGCCAGCCCCCACCCGAGAGGGACAGCGGCGAGGGCATCGCCCGCCGGACCCTGGCCCTGGCGGTCCTCCGGGGCGCCCTGCTCGACCTGCTGGCCACCGAGGACGAGGACCGGGTGACGGCCGCCGTCCGACACCACCTCACCCTGCCCTAGTTCCGCACCGGGGCGGCGACGACGGGGCGCCACGTCGATGTCCGCCGCACCCCGCAGCGCAGCTTCTGCATCGACGCTCTTGCATGTATCGATCGCCTCGGGTAAGAAGACTTAACACTCGTTAAGGTCCGGTTCCTCGGGAGGAGCGACGATGAAACACGCCCTGCGACGCCTACGAACGGTGGCTGTCACGCTCAGCGCCTGCACGCTTGGGCTGAGCCTGCTGTCGGCACCCGCCGAGGCGTACTCGGTTCAGCCTCTCGCGCCACACTCCGACCGGGCACCCGAGTCGGATCAGTTCACGGCCGAGGGCGTGACGACCGTCGGTGAACTGCGCACCGTCGACAGCTCGCTGTCCTACGCCCGCAGCGGCCGCACCCAGGTCATCCAGCATCCCGGCGCCACGTACGTCAAGGTGCACTTCAGCTCCCTGCGCCTGGCTGCCGGCGAATACGTCACCGTGGCAAGCCCCGACGGCCGGGAGAGCTACCGGTACGACCGCCACCTGAACCGGGCGACCGGATCGGACTACACCACCGACGGACGGTCGGGCTTCTGGGCGATGTCGGTGGAGGGTGACACCGCCGTGGTGACGCTGCACAGCAGCCGCGCCAGCCGTGGCAGCGCCGCGACCATCGACCGGTTCTGGCGCGGCTACGACAGCACGGAGATCGGGCAGTACAACTTCTCCACCCAGTCCGTCTGTAGCACCGACGCCCGCCGCGACGTGGTCTGCTACCGCACCAGCCACCCCACCGAGTACGCCCGCGGCAACGCGGTCGCCCGACTGCTGATCAGCGGCGGCGGCATGTGCACCACCTGGCGGGTCGGCGACACCAACCGCATGCTGACCAACAAGCACTGCTTCTCGACTCAGGCCGCGGTCAGCGGCAGCGAGATGCAGTTCAACTACCAGTGCGCCAGCTGCGGTGGCGCGAACCCCGGCGCCGGCACCAAGGTCAGTGGCGCCACCCTCTACCGGGTGAGCAGTGGTGGCTCCAGCCAGCTGGACTACGCCCTGTTCTCGGTGAACAACTTCGCCGCCATCCAGGGGTTCGGCACGCTCTACCTGGCGACGACCGCCACCACCACCGGCACCCAGATGTACATCCCGGGGCACGGCGACGGCCGCCCGAAGCGCCTGTCGATCTTCGAAGACTCGCAGACCGGCGCGCGTTGCGCCGTTCGGAACGCCAACTACAACACCTGGAACATCAGCTACAGCTGTGACACCTCCGGCGGCAACTCCGGCTCGCCGGTGTTGAACAGCAGCCACCGGGTTATCGCCCTGCACCACCTCGGCGGCTGCCCCTCCAACCAGGGCGCGAAGGCGCACCTGATCTACAACGAGATCGCCAGCCTGATCGACAACGGCTGACGATCGGCCAGGTGGAGGCATACGCCGATCCCGGCGTCCCCGCCAATGCGCGGAGACGCCGGCCACCGCCACACCACCGGTCAGAACAGCCAGGTCGGTAGCTCCGGCCCACCGCGCAGCGGGATCATCGGCTGCGCGCAGGAGCCGGCATCCTGGCCCGGTGCCCGGCCCCGAGCCCCGTCGGACGTCGTGCCGGGTGGTGGGGCCGCAGCGCACCGGGCGCCCGCCGCAGGCACGACGAGATCGATCAGATACGCCTCGACTGCCTCGTCCGCGCAGGCCGCCCGGCCATAGACGAGGTGCCCCCAAGCCCTGGTAGGTGAGCAGTGCGGCGTGCTCGCCGAACTGGTCGGCGGCGCCGACCGCCCAGTTGTAGCGCTCTACCCTCAACCCCGTGCCGTTCACCGTGTCCGACATGGACGACTTCTGGTTCTCCGACTTTGAGGTGACCGGCTCCGGGCTGAACTTCCGCCTGGCGCCACTGTTCTACGTGGTCAACCCGTCGCGCTACTACGACCCGACGAAGCCGAACAACCTGGGCCGGATCGTGGACCTGTGCTACACGAACCTTGCCGGTGGCGACTACTGCAACCAGGCCCGCCAGGCCGGCCAGAACATTGCCTGGGACGACCCGCGCTCGCCGTTCAAGGGCACCCTGCGGAAGTTCCGGCCAGGCACCTCCCAGGTGCAGAACAGCGGCCCGACCACGGTCTACACCGACGTGTACGGCCGCTACGCCTCCAGCACACCGTTCGCCGGCTCCATCCGGCAGTATTTCACGGTAGCCAGAACAGCACGATGTACGTCCGTGGCGCCACCAGGGACTGGTCCGCCGCTGGGGTACACGCCCCGAACTGACGGAAGCCGAACACGTGGACCGGGCCCGCGACGAAAGTGCCATCGCGGGCCCGGTCCACGGCCGCCACAGCTTCCTCCGGCCACCGCAACTCCAGATCGGCGGCAACGGATTGTGGGGGCACCGGCCACGTCAGCGACCTGCGCGCGTCCCTCTCCCGTCGCGGCGGTGACGACATGATTCTGCGCCTGATCCGTGACCTGTCGATCAGCAGCGACGAGTTCCGTGCGATCTGGGCGCATCACGACGTCGCGGTGCGCCGCCTCGACCGCAGGCGCATCCTGCACCCCGAGGTCGGCACCCTCGACCTGAACTGCGAGGTCCTGCTCACCCCCGAGGAGGATTCGAAGGTCCTCGTTTTCTTCCCCGTTGAGGGCACCGACCCGCGCGAGAGACTCGACCTGCTACAGGTCATCGGCGGCCAGCACCTCGGCACCGCCATCTGAACGTGGCCACCCCGCCTGCGCCACCCGGACCATGCGATGACATCGGTTCCACATCGGTTCCCGGCCCGATCAGCCTGCAAACAGTGGCCATGGTCGGCGCGCTGTCGGCGTGCAGCACTCCCCCTCCCAGTCTGGAGGCGGCCTACCAGGCCGAACCTCACCTGACCCGGTTCCACATGGAGTTGAAGGACTCCTTGAAGCTGACCCTGACCGTGACCCTCCTTGGCGTACTACACCGCAGCTGAGCCGAGACGGGATCGGACATCATCGAGGCATGGGCGACCTTGTGATCAATTTGTTGGCGAGCGTCATCGCCGGGACGGCCGTCTGGCTCGCCGGGTTCCTGCTGCGGCGACGCAGGCTGAACCGGGCACGCGCCTTCTTCGGCCTCACCGCCGGAGCGAGCTGCCTACTTGTGGTGTCCCGGCACGCGTCGTCACCGCGCGAATTCAGCGTCCACCGCCGCGACGTCGCCGCGCTGGTGGAGCTGGCGACCATCGCCCGGGAATGCGGCGCGCACGCGGACCGGGTCGGCGAGAACCAGCCGACCGGGGAGATTGGCCGGCTGACCGAGTTCTGCGTCGGCGGCCCCGGCGGCGCCAGCCCGCGCAGCGTCACGCACGTACGCGCGATCCTCCGTGGCGTGACGTACGAGGTCTTCGACGAGGAGAAGCGTCGGCTGTCGTTCACGGTCGGTGGCACCGAGTACGCCCACAGCCCGGAGACCAGCTACGTCCTGCTCGCCCGGTTCTGGGGCCCGGTCGGCGGACGCCCGGTGTTCTTCATCGGCGGCCTGACTGCGGGCAGCAACCTCGCCGCCGCCCGCTACCTGACCACGCACCACCGGGAACTCCGCCGCACCTACGGCGCCGACCGACCGTTCGCGCTGGTGCTGCGCATCACCGAGCCGGCCGCGTACGGCACCGACTTCACCGAGTTGGTCGCCGACGTCACCGACGTGGCGTTCCAGCCGGGCGCTAGCAGAGGGCCTTTCCTTACATGTCCTACCCCGACACCCCGACTGCCGTCGAGTCCGTGAAGTACGGCCGGCCCCGGGAAAGCCCCAGGCCACCATCATCGCCCGCCATACCCGCTCGGCGTCGATACGCGCACCATCAAGCTGCCGATCAGC